>JAUIIU010000036.1 GCA_030431695.1 Bacteroidia bacterium
CTATCGGTATAGTCCTTCACCATCTTGTCCAAAATACCATTTATGAACAGGCTGCTCTTGGGTGTGGAGTATTCTTTGGCGATCTCGAGGTATTCATTGATAGTGGCCCGAACAGGAATCGAAGGGAAATAGAGGAATTCGGCGATACCCATTTTGAGGATGATCATATCCAGGTCGGCGATTCGTTCTTTATCCCAGTTGGGCGTTTTGCCATCGATCTCGGCCGTAAGTTCCTCGTCGTGCTGAAGTACATTCCAAAGTAATTGTTTCGCAAAATCCCTGTCCTCATCATTCTTGTACAATTCCGGGATGATTTTGGAGGCGATATTATCCTTTTTGACCTTCCCGAGGACCTTCACCAGTACCGTATTCACGATCGGGTAATCGTCCAGCCAGGTAAGTCTTTTATCTTCCAGATATTCGTATATCTTCTCATTAGGGGCTATCACTTCCTTGTACATCTGAACGACGAATTCCTTGTCCCTTTTAAAAGAAGTGGATTCTTCAGAAAGATAATCAGCGTAGAAATCTGTTTTTCTCAATTCCTTGAAAAGGATGGCGATATATTCATCATCGTCCTTCCAGTAGTTGAGTTTTTTATTCTGAAGCAGTTGCCGAAGTTCATCGTGGCCCGCCATGCGAATTAGCAGTTCATTATCCACAAAATTCCGACTCGGATTCTTTTCTGTTTCCGTGGCGAGGAATTTCTTTTGAGATTTGAGAAGATGGCTTTCCGCATGCTCTCGGAGTGCTACCATGGACTGCAGCATCAGAACGTAAAGTTCGTGCATCTGGTTGATACTATAGAACAGGAATTTTTCCTGCTGCTCCCAATCCTGCTGCTCTCCCTGAGTGAATGCGTACAGTGATTGCAGTACTTTTACCCGAATATGTCTTCTTGTGAGCATACTTTATAAGAACATAAAATAACAACGCACAAGATACTTCCTGTGCGTTGCAAATATACTACTTTAAGATTGCGAAAAAGTTAATTCTCTTTCTTTCTTGCGTCAATACGCGCCTGTGCGATGTCGAATGCCGCCTGGTGAGTTGTGATATTGTTAGTATCGGCGTTGTTCAGGATCTCCAGTGTGGTATTGTAAATGTTCTCGGTTTTCCTGATGATCTCATGCTTACCGTAGTTCTCAAGTTCTGCATAGACATTGATGATCCCTCCGGCATTGATCAGGAAGTCCGGTGCGTAGACGATACCTCGTTCCCGAAGCATAGTTCCGTGTTTTTGCTCATCGGCTAACTGGTTGTTTGCCGCTCCGGCTATCACTTTTGCTTTCAGCTGATGTATGGTAGCATCATTGACGGTTGCTCCCAGGGCACAGGGCGCATAGATGTCCATAGCTTCCCCGTAAAGGTTATCCCCTTCGTAGATCACAGCCTTATACTTGTCTCGAACATACTCCAGTCGTTCACGGTTCAGATCCGAAATAAATACTTTAGCTCCTTCATTAGAAAGATGTTCGACCAAAGCCTCACCAACGTTTCCAATTCCTTCTACGTAAATAACCCTGTCTTCAAGGATATCACTTCCGTATGCAAATTTGGCTGCAGCCTTCATTCCCATAAATACACCATAGGCGGTTATTGGAGAAGGATTTCCAGCGCCTCCTTTTGATTCGGAAATACCAGTAACATAAGGGGTCACCTCACGTACAAGATCCATATCCTCTGTTGTCATACCTACATCTTCCGCAGTAATATAACGCCCGCTAAGAGAGTGTACGAACTCCCCGAATCGTTTCATTAGTTCCGGGGTTTTCTGTGTTTTCGCATCACCTATGATCACCGCTTTACCACCTCCGAGGTTCAGGCCTGTAATAGCCGATTTGAATGTCATTCCTCTTGAAAGGCGCAATACATCATTCAATGCATCCCACTCGCTTTCGTAGTTCCACATTCGGGTACCACCAAGTGCCGGGCCTAAAACGGTATTGTGAATTCCTATGATTGCCTTTAATCCTGTATCTTTGTCGTTGCAAAATACCACCTGTTCGTGGTTGTCGAAAGATTGTTGCCCGAAAACCGGATCAACCTTAATAAGTTCACTCGAATTAACTAGTTCAGTCACCATTAATCATTTAAATTTAAATATCCTCAAAAAGGACACGCAAAAGTACAGGTTTATTAAATATCCTACAATTAAGGTCGTGTTAAAACAAGAATTTGTTAATAAAATTTCTACTGTCGGATGAAGGAATTACGTTATCTGAACAAATATTTCAGAAAATATCGCGGACGATTGCTCCTGGGGCTGCTTATTACCGTCGTTGCCCGCATCTTTGCCCTTATCGTTCCGATGAAAGTTGGGGATATCGTTAACCATGTTGAAAGTCGGCTTTCCGGAACGATCACTGTTGAACAGCTGGAGTCCTTACTTCTCAACAGCATACTGATGATCATCGGGGCAACGTTGCTTTCGGCCTTCTTCACTTTTATTATGCGCCAGACCATTATCGTGGTTTCCAGGCATATCGAGTTCGATCTGAAGAACGAGGTCTTTCAGCATTACGAAAAGCTATCACTGGGGTTCTATAAACAACATCGAACCGGAGACCTTATGAACAGGATCAGTGAAGATGTCTCAAAAGTACGCATGTACGTGGGCCCTGCCGTTATGTACAGCACCACTACCATTACCTTATTCGTCGTCGTATTGGGATATATGATCTACCAGGCGCCGCTACTAACACTATATGCCGTCGCACCCTTACCGGTCTTGTCTGTCCTGATTTACAAGTTAAGTGCCGCCATCCACAAACGAAGTACTATCGTCCAGGAATATCTGAGTAAACTAACCACCTTTACCCAGGAGAGTTTTAGTGGAATTTCGGTGATTAAGGCATACGGACTCGAACCAAGGACCAATACCGAATTTGTAGACCTTTCAGAAGGGAGCAAACAGAAAAATATCGATTTGGCGAAGGTACAGGCGCTGTTCTTTCCACTGATGATGCTCCTTATTGGGTTGAGTAATATCCTGGTGATCTATATCGGGGGGCAGCAATATGTCAATAACCAGATAGAGTTGGGAACCATCGTGGAGTTCCTGATCTATGTGAACCTGCTTACCTGGCCTGTGGCTATCGTTGGCTGGGTTACTTCCATAGTGCAACAGGCGGAAGCATCGCAGAAAAGGATCAACCAGTTCCTGAAGGAAGAGCCGGCAATTAAAAACCTCAACCCGGAACCTTCGGAGATCAGCGGCAAGATCACTTTCAAGAACCTGTCGTATACCTATGCCGACACACATATTACGGCCCTGCGGGATATCTCCTTCAGCATAAACCCCGGGGAAACAGTAGCTATCGTAGGTAATACCGGTTCGGGTAAGAGTACGATTCTCGAACTCATAGGAAGACTTTATGATGTTGAAAAGGGTGAGCTACTTATCGATGATCGCCCAATCCGTGAATTAAACCTGAACAGCCTTAGATCAAGTATCGGTTATGTGCCCCAGGATGCTTTCCTTTTCAGTGATACCTTGTCCAATAACATCAAATTCGGAAAGGAAGACGCTACCCAACAAGAAGTGATACAAGCGGCGAAAAATGCAGCCGTTCATGATAATATTGCTGGATTTGCAAAAGGATACGAAACGGTGCTGGGGGAACGTGGTATTAGTTTGAGCGGAGGACAAAAACAACGTGTTTCCATTGCCAGGGCCATCATCAAGGACCCGCAAATTCTTCTATTCGATGATTGTTTATCGGCCGTCGATACCGAAACCGAAGAGGAGATCCTCAGGAACCTTGGAAAACTCTCGTCAAGCAAGACTACCATCATTGTGAGTCATCGTGTATCATCGGCGAAGAATGCAGACAAGATACTTGTGTTGGAAGATGGACGAATCATTCAGCAAGGTACTCATAATGAGTTGATAAACTCCGAAGGTTACTACAAGGACCTGTATACCAAGCAGCTTTTGGAAAAAGAAATCTAGGCTAAAGTTGGCATATTTGGATTTTTTTTAGATTTTTGGCTAACACAAAACTAAAAACGCAACCATGAGTGAGCAGTATATGATGGAGAAAGAAGAGATCTATTCTAAAGTGATGCGTGCGGGAAGACGCACTTATTTCTTCGATGTTCGTTCCACCAAAGCCGGCGATTATTACCTGACCATCACGGAAAGCAAGAAATTCACTAATGACGACGGCTCCTTTCATTACAAGAAACACAAGATCTATCTTTACAAGGAAGATTTCCACGAATTCAAGGACCATGTGGAGGAAATGATCCAGTACATTATCGATGAAAAGGGTGAGGAAGTCATAAGTGAACGCCATCAGAAGGACTACAAGAAAGAGAACGGAGATGAGATGGACACAGTTGAGGAACCCACTGATGAGCCGGCTACCTCTAACTTCACGGATATAGAATTTGATGATATATAAAGCTTAAAATCCTCTTAAAAATACACGAGCCGCCTCCTTATCTGAGGCGGTTTTTTTATATTTATCTCTTTCGGGATTATCCGAAATGTATTACACCTCTGAACCAACTATGAGAAACTTTTTCCTATTCCTCTTTGTGATCCTGAATGTGACCGTCTATTCCCAGGATTACAAAGTAGACCTGAACTATTATCTTCCTAAGGACGTAAGCTACAACAAGAATATTCCAACCCCGAAATCCGTTATCGGCCATGAGGTAGGTGAATGGCATGTCACCCACGATAAGTTGGTGCAATATGCCTATGCCCTGGCAGAAGCAAGCGACCGAATCACTATTGAGAATCGCGGAAAAACATTTGAAGGTAGGCCATTATTACTTATGACCATAACCTCTCCGGCTAATCACGGGAATATTGAATCCATCCGGTCTCAGCATATATCCTTAACCGAAAACGGATCTTCCTCCCTAAATACCACAAATATGCCTGTGGTTGTCTACCAGGGTTTTTCGATTCACGGTAACGAAGCCAGTGGATCTAATGCCGGCCTGGCCGCAGCTTACTACCTTGCAGCAGCTGAAGGACCAAAAATTGACGAACTACTCAACAATGCCGTTATCCTGTTCGATCCCTCATTTAACCCGGATGGGTTGCAGCGTTTTGCGCATTGGGCCAATACCCACAAAGCACAGCATATAAACCCGGATCCGAACGACCGGGAATACAGTGAGGCGTGGCCGGGCGGGCGGACCAATCACTACTGGTTCGATCTCAACAGGGACTGGCTTCCTGTACAGTTGCCGGAAAGCAGGGTAAGGTTGAAAACCTTCCACGATTGGTATCCGAATGTACTAACCGATCATCATGAAATGGGCACGAACTCCAGTTTCTTTTTCCAGCCCGGGATACCTTCCCGCACCCACCCTCTTACTCCTCAGAGAAACCAGGACCTGACAGGCATGATCGCTAAATTCCATGCCAAGGCGCTGGACCAGATCGGTAGTTTTTATTATTCTGAAGAGAACTTCGACGATTATTACTACGGAAAAGGATCTACCTTCCCCGACATCAACGGTGGAGTGGGTATCCTTTTCGAACAGGCCTCTTCGAGAGGTCATGCACAGGAAAGTGAAAATGGAATCCTCACCTTTCCTTTCACCATAAGAAACCAGTTCACCGCAGCCCTGTCAACGCTGGAAGCTGCCGTAGCATTGAGAGAGGACCTGTTGAATTATCAACGAAAATTCTACGATGATGCCCGGCGAGAAGCTGCCTCGGGCGGAGCCATTGTGTTCGGGGATGAGAAAGACGCCGCAAAAGCCTACCACCTGGCAGAAATCCTTAACCGACATAAGGTCGAAATTCATGAATTGAAGGAGGATTTCAACAGTGGAGGCAAGAATTATAAGAAAGGTTACAGTTATGTGGTTCCCATGAACCAGCGGCAGCACAGATTGATCAAGGCGATGTTCGAGAAGCGGACCACCTTCCAGGACAGTCTTTTCTACGATATCAGTGCGTGGAGTTTTCCTTTGGCATTCAACCTGGATTATACCGAAAACGCCTCGATGAACAGGGCAGGTTCAAAGATCACCGAGCTCAAAATGAGAACGCCGGATACACCCAACGTATCTACCTACGCCTACCTGATGGAATGGCATGAGTATTATAGTCCGAAAGCCCTGAACCTAATACTTTCGGAAGGTCTTCGGGCCAAAGTTGCCATGAGACAATTCTCACTCGAAGGAAGAGATTACGACTACGGAACCATCCTGATCCCTATTCAGAACCAGGACATGAATAAGGCCGATCTCACAAAATTCCTGGCCAAGGTTAGTCGTGAGACCAAGGTGCCAATTCACGGTGTAAGAACCGGCCTGGCTAAGGGTATCGACCTGGGAAGCTCCAATTTCAGGGCGGTCGAACTTCCTAAAGTAGCAATGTTGGTAGGAGATGGAGTTAGCTCCTACGACGCTGGGGAGATCTGGCATTTATTCGATACGCGCTACGACATGCGGATCACCAAGCTAGACACTCGGAATTTTGGAAGAACAGACCTCAGCCGTTATACCGATATTATCGTTCCCGGGGGCTGGGGAAGCGCGCTGGACAAAGGCGATGCCGAGAAACTAAAGACCTGGGTTCAGAATGGTGGCTCCCTGATCGCATTTCGAAATGCAGGCCGTTTCCTTGAGCGCAATGAACTTATGAAGCTGAAATTCAAGTCGCGAAAAGACAGTGCGACGAACGTCACCTTCGAACAACGCCGGGATTACAGTGGTGCAAAGGTGATCGGAGGAGCGATCTTTGAAGCTAAACTAGACAGATCACACCCTATTGCTTTCGGCTACAAGAACGACCGTATCGCGATGTTCAGAAATACTACCCTGATGGTAGAACCTGACGCCAACAGCTACAACAATCCAATTCAGTATACATCAAATCCTCTGCTGAGTGGCTATATCTCCAAACCAAACCTGAAAGATCTATCCAATACAGTACCGTTCAAAGTATCCGGACTGGGACGAGGAGAAGTTATTTATTTTACAGACAACACCAACTTCAGGGCATTCTGGTACGGAACGAATAAGCTGATGATGAATGCGATCTTCTTCGGAGATCAGATGTAGCGGGGCATTCGAAATGGTTTTCGTAGGTTTTTCTTCAGGATCGGTTTAGCCGAATCATCCTGAAGTCCTATCTTTGCCGCTTTTTTAAGCGAAAAGATGATCCGGAAAACCATTAAGAATTTCACCCAGAATCCTAAGAATGATATCCTTTCAGGCCTGACGGTCGCCCTGGCGCTGGTACCCGAAGCGGTTGCCTTTGCCTTTGTAGCCGGTGTAGACCCGCTGGTTGGGCTTTACGGTGCATTTATGATGGGAATAGTGACCTCCCTGTTCGGGGGACGGCCTGGAATGATCTCCGGAGCTACCGGGGCCATGGCTGTTGTAATGGTTCACCTGATACAGAAAGGGAATGAGGTTGGTGTTGGGTTGGATACACCGGTGGACAATCTTGGGCTACAATGGCTGTTCATCACTTTGCTCCTGGTAGGCGGAATTCAAATTGTTGCCGGATTATTCCGGCTGGGTAAATTCGTCAGGTTGATCCCGCATTCGGTCATGCTGGGCTTTGTGAACGGACTGGCGATCGTAATCTTCTTATCGCAGCTTGGAATGTTCCAAAAGACGGTCGACGGTGAGCGCTCATGGCTCATGGGATATGAGCTTCTCATTATGATCGGGCTGGTTCTGTTAACAATGGGAATCATGTTCGGGCTTCCGAAGATAACAAAGAAGATTCCGGCTGCCCTGACGGCCATCATCGTTGTTGCCGCCATTGTGATCTACGGAAATATTGATGTGAGTACGGTGGGCTCCTTCATCCGCGAGGGAGGCGGAGAAGGATTACAGGGTTCGATGCCTACATTCCAGGATCAGATCTTTGGCCTATTCCATACAATGAACGGCCACTGGGATCTTATATTCTCCACAGCCTTTGTACTGGCTGCCATAGGCCTGATCGAATCGCTAATGACACTCAGCCTGATAGATGAAATGACCGACACCCGTGGAAGTGGGAACAGGGAATGTGTGGCCCAGGGAGGTGCTAATATTCTCAATGGTCTTTTTGGCGGAATGGGCGGTTGCGCGATGATCGGGCAGTCCATTATCAATGTAAATTCGGGAGGTCGTGGCCGTTTGTCGGGTGCCGTCGCTGCTATTGCGCTATTGTGTTTTGTACTCTTCGGGGCACCTTTGATCGAGCAGATCCCCATCGCGGCCCTGGTAGGTGTCATGTTCATGGTTGTGATCGGAACTTTTGCCTGGAGTAGCTTCAGGATCATCAACAAGATCCCTAAAAGCGATGCGATCGTGCTTATAGCCGTTTCAGCAATAACCGTATGGCAGGACCTGGCGATCGCAGTGATCGCCGGTGTGATCATGAGTGCCCTTACTTTCGCCTGGAAAAACGCTACTATGATCCGCGCCCGTAAACGAATAAAAGACGATGGAACCAAGGTATATGAGATCTGGGGGCCATTGTTCTTCGGTTCCACCACCAATTTCATGGGTAAGTTCGATGTGAAAAACGACCCGGATGAAGTTGAGATCGATTTTATCGAATCCAAGGTGAGTGATCACTCGGGAGTTGAAGCCCTGAGAGGGATTGTCGACAAATACCAGTCTGCCAACAAAAAGATCACACTAATTCATCTCAGTCCCGATTGTAAGAGGTTATTGTTGAAAAGCAACCCTGGTCTGGACGCAGTAATTCAGGACTCCATAGACGACCCAAGGTATTATGTGGTATCTGATATGCTGGATAACGAGGTGTAACAAATTTTAAATAGGAGACTCTTTATGGTAAATCAATCAAAAAAACCATGAAGAAAATCGTATACATTCTTGCGGCCGTGATGTTGATCGGCTGTAATACTGCTACAGAGACCAACAAAGCCGAAAATCAATCGGCAAATGAAGATAAACCCCTGATCCCCCAGGCATCCAGTTACTTTCCGAAGGAGCGAGCGCAAGTACTCGTGGTTGGGGTATTCCATTTCAACTATCCGGGGCTGGACGAACACAAGACCAGCGAAGAGGACAAAGTGGATGTTCTGAAAGAACCAAAGAAATCCGAGCTCTCGGAATTGGTCGAGTACATCAAAAAATTCAAACCAAACAAGATCGCCGTCGAAGCTAATCCCGGCTGGGGAGCTACCGAAAAGCTGAGGGAATACAAGGAAGGAATGCACCGTGACAAGCGGGGCGAACGTTACCAGATCGCCATGCGTATAGCCGCGGAAACCAATATCGATACGCTTTACGAGGTTAATTCCTACTCGATGATAAGGGAACTGAGCAAGAAGGATTCAATAACGTACAAAATGCTTACGGAAGGTGTGAACTGGGAGTACGACGACCCATTGTGGGATAATTTCAAGGACTGGCTGGACACGGAAGACAAACTAGCTAATGAAGTGAATCTCAAGGACTATATCATCAACATGAATTCACCGGAAGCACATCAGTATGGCTATGGGGTGTATTTGATAGGAATGTTCAAATCAGACGATCATAAAGGTGCCGACTACCTGTCCATGTGGTGGTATAACAGGAATCTGCGCATCTTTAAAAATATCCAGGACATCACCGAGGGTCCGGACGACCGGATCATGATCGTAATGGGTAACGGCCATGCGGCCATACTTCGGCAATTGTTCGAAAGTTCACCCGAATACGACTTTATTGAGCTTTCGGAACTGTGATCAGGAGATCCTGAGCCCGTTTTTTACGTTCAAACCCGGTTCCAGTAAGGTTACATCCTTGCCATCTACGGCACCCAGAACCAGGCATTCACTCATGAACGGGCCTATTTGTTTCTTCGGAAAATTGACAACGGCGACCACCTGTTTCCCGGGTAGGTCGTCTTTGCCATAAAGCGTTGTGATCTGTGCCGAAGATTTCAGCACACCTATCTCAGGACCAAAGTCTATGTTGAGCTTAAATGCCGGATTTCGAGCTTCGGGAAAGTCGGTTACTTCAACGATCGTTCCCACTCGCATATCTACTTTTTGAAAATCGTCCCACGATAAATCCATGTCCTGAAATGTTTGATCGAATATACTGTTATTTGATCAAAGCGGTCTACAAATTCAGAACTCTGAGATTTTTTTCTGAAAATGTCAGTTGCGGGATCTCGGCATTTTTGACCGGGTAGTAGCTCAGGTCAATTTTCGAATTATTACGAACCACGGTGAATTCGGCTTCAATGGTATAATCTCTTTGGTAACTGTAGTTGATCAAAGAATCACCCCTCCTGAGTCCAGCTTCATAGGCATTAGATCGTTCATCCACTTCAACAACCGATCTCCCATCCTCTCCCAGGGTAAACCCAAGGTCAAAAACTTCGGTCGCGGGATCGAATTCCAATCCGAATTCAGAATAGATCGCGGCCAGATCGAACGGAACTCCATCAATAATATGGGTCTTAAAAAACGAGCTAATGTCACTGGAAAGGTATTCTTTAATTACCGCCAGGAAATACGAATGATCTAACTTCATATCGCTAGCCAAAGCATCCTCCTTTATCCGAAGCATAAGATCATCAAGACTTTTTTGGCCGTCCGATTCCTCGCGTATCTTCATGTCGAGGTAAAAAGCGAACACTGCACCCCGGAAATAGGGTAATTTACCATAGTCATAGCTGGACCAGAAATTGTCATAGTTGATCTCGCTGTTCGGAGCGGCGACTACCGGTGATGTAAACAGGCTTTTGGCATGACCATTCATATTCTTGATAAAATTGTTCACATCAAGTTTGTATATCGAATTCACCGCGATATTCTTGAAAGTGTAATATTCCGTGAACCCTTCGCTGAACCAATACTGTTCTTCCTCGTTGGCATTTTTGATCACTTTACCCGTCCAATTGTGTTGCAATTCGTGATTAAAAAGGTAAACCAGGCCGTCTGTCTCGACAAATTCATTATTGGATACTGAAGTTGAAAAGGAATTCGTCAGGCCAGTTCCGTGTAAACTATACCCCTGCTTCTGAACCGTAGGGATCATGGTTACGAGAAAATACTCCTGTGAGTGATCCTGCCAGAAATCACGTTGCGTCTCAATGGTGTTTTTCAGAACACTAACAATGGTACTATCTTCAAATACCTTCCAATCTCCACGTGTTGCGAAGACCACCGAATTGCCCTCAATTTCATTTTCATAGACCCTAAAGTCACCTCCTATAAAAACGGCACTGTGGAATTCCGATTCGGAAACAGGACCGATCGATTGAACCGGGCCATGGCCAAAACTATTCTGAAGGGTATAATTCTGAGGGAATTCCTGCCATTGTATAGATACATTGAAATCATCTTCGGTACGATCGATCACACTTTTCGGAAGCATAAAGAGGTTGTGCGAATAGATATGGAAGTAGTCTCCATTAATGATGGGACGTATGGACTTCTCCGTGTCCAGTTCACCCTCCGTATCCTGAACCAGGGTGTAAGAAAGCACAATTCGCTCGGAATCGGGTGAGTGTTCTATCACGTAGTGGTCATTTTCTTTTTTCTGAACAATTTGTTCTGCACCTTCAACTATGTGAAGGTTGTGAACCAGGTTGTGCAGGTTTTCCTGCCCCCAGCCTTTGTCCTGGAAGAGCAAAACGGTTGCGGACGAATCCGAAGGAATAAAACTCAGGGTAACTTCCAGTGAAGGTTTATCGTTATACTCCGACATTCGTATCGTATACGCCAAAGTATCCTTTTCTTCGGGTTTACAACTAAAAAATAGCAATAATGTGCTTAACAGTATGATAATGTGCTTCATGGTTAGGATAGCTTTATGAGTAAAGACGAACTATTTTTTGTAATGTTTCAAAGCAGTACGCGATTCGAAATACATCCTGATAAATTGTAACTTTAGCAGTTGAAAGTAAACTAATACAGTTAAAAAGATCTATGGCGCTTACCCCCTCAAATATGTTGCCCCTTGGCACCAAGGCCCCGAATTTTGTTTTAATGGATACGATCACCAATAAGCCCGTTTCTCTTCAGAAAATAAAAGGTGAAAAGGGTACGGTTGTGATGTTCATTTGCAACCATTGTCCCTATGTCAAGCACGTTAACGAGGAGATCGTTCGCATTTGTAATGATTACCGTGTGACGGGCTTCGGTTTTGTGGCGATCAATAGTAACGATATAGAAAATTATCCTGAAGATGCACCGGATAAGATGTGGGAAACGGCTCGAAAACACAGTTATTCATTTCCTTATCTTTTTGATGAAACACAGGAAGTGGCTAGGGCCTACGATGCCGCCTGTACTCCCGATTTCTATCTTTTCGATCAGGACCTCAAACTTATCTACCGGGGTCAGCTGGACAATTCCAGGCCAGGGAACAGCATCCCGGTGAACGGCCGCGACCTGAGGGAAGCTTTGGACAATGTTCTCAATAACAGTCCGCAACGGAAGGAACAGAAACCGAGCATGGGTTGCAATATCAAATGGAAAGTGGCAACCAACTAGCGCAAGGCGTTCTCAATGTGAGCATAATGATGCTTGCTGTGCCAGGCGTACATCATCGCAAGTTGCTTTAAATTTATCTCGTTGTTCATTTCCGGATGGCGGATAGTTAGTTTCCATTGTTCATCAGACAACATTCTCAACAAGTGGACTAATTTATTGTGAATAGCCTCGATATGCGCGAATGACCACGCAAGCGGCCATGTTTTATAATCCTCCAGCTCTGCGAAAGCGTCCTGGTTATACGCCTTGATCATGGGATTGTCTTCGGTAAGTGCCCAGCGGAAACGGTTATAGCTGTGATGGTGGCTGTCGGAAATATGATGCACCAACTGACGAATGGTCCAGCCTCCCTCACGGTAGGGTTCGTCCAATTCACCATCCGATAGCTCATACGTCAGTTTTTTCAATTTCTCCGGGAATTCTTCCAGGATGGTTATCGCTTCTTTAAGGTCTTCTTCTGAAATAATTGCTGGTGGATTGAATTTACCAATTGGAAACCTGATGTTGTCGTTGTTCATAAAAGATAGTTCTAAGAATTATTGATCTTACTGTCATTCCGAACGAACTGACGAATCTCATTAGATTCTTCGTTCGTGTTACTCCCTCTGAATGGCATGGTCAGAATGATTTTTACGATAAACCAAAATTAAAAAACGCCCTCATTTCTGAAGGCGTTCTCATGTTAAATTCTTTATGGATTAGGAACTATTTCACGTCCATAAGCTCCACGTCGAAGACAAGAGTAGCATTGGGTGGAATCACACCTCCTGCACCTCGGCTTCCGTAGGCGAGATGTGAAGGGATCACAAAACGGGCCTTATCTCCTACCTTCAGCAGTTGGATACCTTCGTCCCAACCGGCGATCACATTCCCCATCCCTACCGGGAACTCGATCGGGTTACCTCTTTTGAATGAATTGTCGAACTCACTTCCGTCGGGGAACATTCCTTTGTAATGAACGGTAACCGTCTGACCTGCATTTGGTTTTACGCCATTACCTTCCTGGATGATCTGGTAACGAAGTCCGCTCTCGGTCTTTTCGAATCCTTCGGAAATGGAGGTGAGTAGTTCTTCCTGGGCTTTTTTGGCTGCAGCTTCACGCTCGGCCTTGGCACCGTTAAACTGGCGAAAAGCCTCAACCGCGTTCCAGTTCTTCGCTTCTTCTCCTACCCTTTCGATCTCAACTTTCTGCATACTGTCGCCCTGTGCAACATTATCCACCACATCCTGTCCTTCCACTACCTGTCCGAAAACAGTGTGCTTATTGTCCAACCAAGGAGTTTCAACATGTGTAATAAAGAACTGACTACCATTGGTGCCCGGTCCGGCATTCGCCATGGAAAGCACTCCCGGTCCCGAGTGTTTCAGTTCGGGGTGAAACTCATCGTCGAAGTTATATCCGGGTCCGCCGGATCCTGTTCCTTGCGGATCACCTCCCTGTATCATGAAATCCGGGATAACCCTGTGGAATTTGAGTCCGTCGTAGTATGGCGTCCCTTGTGGTTTCGCCCCGTTCTCCAGGTCGCCCTCCGCCAAAGCGACGAAGTTTCCAACTGTTCCCGGGGTTTTATCGTGGGTAAGTTTGATCCTGATGTTACCTTTTTCGGTAGTGATGTTTGCGTAGATTCCGTCTTGCATTTTGTGTTTTTTTGAGGTTGCAAAGGTACGGAATAAACACCAATTCACCCTTAATGTGAGTTGGTCATTTCAAAGTATATAACTTCGGAATATAAAGTGTGGGAAGTGCGCTTAGTAGTTGCTGTTTTCTACATAGTTGTACTTGACCCTGAATCGTCCCTCGGTTATTTTCTTAGGAAATGTCCCGGTATGGTCGGCGCATTCAAAAGTAAATGTTCCTTCAACATAATTCTTATCATCGGATGTGATAACGACCCGGGCCTTCGATTCATCATGCCAGGTGCCACAACCAGAACCCGGTCCGGATCTTGGTTCACGAATTGCGAATACAACAGGTAGGATCGTATCTGGGCGCCTGGTGTAAGTTCCCGGCCCCTCATATCCCAGAATCGTTATTCTCATGATATAGTGTGGTGAACGACCCTCGTAAGCATTCACTTCAAATAGCAGACCCTCAACTTCATCCCAAACATTGGCGTGAATGTAATCCGGACTCGTTCCGCCGGAAAAATCAATGTTCCCGTCGACTACTGCAGTGAAAAATTCTCCATCGGCAGTTTGACCTACTTCATCATCCTTATTACAACTAACAAGGATCAATGAACCGGTGAAAAAAACGACAGTGATGAACTTTTTCATAGCGTAAATATTTCTACAAAAGTATCACTAATTCGTATACTATAAAGGAAAGAACCAGGAAAAAAGAGCTAGGATCTAGTTAGCCACCTCACTGATAAACTTGATGCGATACAGGCGTAATTCTTCATCATCGTAATCGCCTTCGAATTCATCCATAGCCGCATCGATCTTATCTGTTTCAGCTTCCAGGAAATAGTCGTGAAGTTCTTCCTGCTGGTCCTCATCGAGGATCTCTTCGATCCAGTAGTCGATATTCAGCTTGGTCCCGCTGTACACTATTGCCTCCATTTCCTTGATGAATTCAGGCATTTCCAGTCCTTTGGCTGCAGCGATATCGGGCAGGGACAGCTTTCGATCCACATTCTGAATGATATAGAGTTTCAATGCACTGTTGGTCCCGGTTGATTTCACCACGAAATCATCGGGTCGTTCAACGTCGTTCTCATCTACATATTTACGGATCAATTCAATAAAGCTGGATCCGTATTTTTTAGCCTTACCTTCTCCCACCCCATGAACGTTGGAAAGTTCGTCAAGGGTGATGGGGTATTTCAGCGCCATGTCTTCCAAAGAAGGATCCTGGAATATCACAAAGGGCGGTAATTTAAGGTTGTCGGCAACGCGTTTTCGTTCTGCCTTCAGCAATCGGAACAAATTGTCATCGGCTACGGCGCCTCCACCTTTTTGGGCCACAACTACAGTGTCGTCATTGGCATCTTTATAGGAATGGTCTTCGGTCATCATAAAGGATACAGGATCCTGGATGAAAGCCCTACCGCTGTCGGTAAGTTTTATCACTCCATAGGTCTCAATGTCCTTCCGAAGGTGTCCGGCCACCAATAATTGCCGAAGCAATGCCATCCAGTATTCTCCCGGTTTTTCTTTACCAATTCCGAAGAACTTCTGACTATCGGTTCTATGCGACTTGATCATGGCATTCACCTTGCCGATCAGCACTTTAACGATCTCTTTCGCCTTGTACTTCTCGTTGGTCTTATCCACTACTGCCAGCAATGTCCTGGCCTGCTCCATCGCTTCGTGCTTTTTCTTCGGATGACGCATATTATCGTCCATATCACCACCCTCGCCGGTTTCATTGTCGAATTCCTCACCGAAGTAGTGCAGAATGAACTTTCGTCTCGAGACTGAGGTTTCGGCAAATGCCACCACCTCCTGTAACAGGGCAAGACCGATCTCCTGTTCGGCAACGGGCTTTCCACTCATGAACTTTTCCAGTTTCTCAATGTCCTTGTAACTGTAAAACGCCAGGCAATGCCCTTCGCCTCCGTCGCGGCCGGCCCGGCCCGTCTCCTGGTAATAGCTTTCGATACTCTTTGGAATGTCGTTGTGAACCACAAAACGCACATCCGGTTTGTCGATCCCCATTCCGAAGGCAATGGTAGCCACCACCACATCGGCATCTTCCATGAGAAACATGTCCTGGTGTTTCACACGGGTCTTGGCATCCAGTCCCGCATGATACGGGACAGCCTTCACACCATTTACCTGCAGCGTTTGCGCAAGTTCTTCTACACGTTTCCTGCTCAGGCAGTAGATGATACCACTTTTACCTTCGTTCTGTTTTACGAAACGTGTTATATCGGCATCGACATTTTTTGTCTTCGGACGAATCTCATAGTATAGGTTCGGGCGGTTGAATGATGCTTTGAAGGTATTGGCATCCTGTATCCCGAGGTTTTTCAGAATATCCTCCTGCACCTTTGGGGTTGCTGTTGCCGTTAGGCCGATTATCGGGATGTTATCTCCTATGCGCTCGATGATACTGCGAAGGTTTCGGTACTCCGGCCTGAAATCATGCCCCCACTCACTGATACAATGTGCTTCGTCTATCGCAACAAATGAGATCTTTACCAAATTCAGGAAAGTGACATTCTCCTCCTTGGTAAGGGACTCGGGAGCAACGTAGAGCAGCTTGGTAACACCTGCGGTGATATCGCTTTTTACCTTCTTGATCTCAGTCTTGGTTAGAGATGAGTTCAGAACATGAGCGATCCCATCGTCATCCGAATGCGCCCGAAGCGCATCCACCTGGTTCTTCATTAATGCAATTAGGGGAGAGACCACTATTGCGGTACCGTCTTGAATCAGGGCGGGAAGTTGGTAGCAGAGTGATTTACCACCGCCGGTCGGCATGATTACAAAAGTGTTGTGATTCCCTAGGATACTATTGATTACCTCTTTCTGTAGTCCTTTAAATGTGGTAAAACCAAAAAACTTCTCTAATGCCGCGTATATATCTATTTCAGCCACGCTGCTTTGCCATTTAAATCTTTATAAATAAAAGGTTTCAGGGATTAAAATTGTTAATACTCTTGAACAATTGTAATTTTGCAACCTTTACAGAACAAGTGAATCTATTAACTAGGTTTGTGTAAGGACGTTACGCCATGGAATTAACGGCGTTCGTTTTCTAAATATACTAAAAAGTTAATCAGATACAAACATATAAAAGCCTAAAGTTTTGAATCAGGAATCGAGGATTATTACAGTAGCCAGGGAAACCATTGAAATGGAAAGCAAGGCCATTATGCACCTTTCCGATCTGGTGGATGAGGAGTTTGCCATGGCCGTTGATTATTTGTATAATTCAAATGGCAGGGTTATCATCGCGGGAATTGGAAAGAGCGCCAATATCGCCACCAAGATCGTTGCGACCCTCAACAGTACGGGAACACCGGCTATCTTTATGCATGCCGCCGATGCCATCCATGGGGACCTGGGTACTATTTTGGAGAATGATACGGTAATCTGCATTTCGAAAAGTGGGAATACCCCGGAGATCAAAGTACTGGTTCCGCTCATTAAGGCAAGGGGTAATAAACTGATCGCGATCACGGCAAATAAAGATTCCTTCCTGGGAAAAAAGGCCGATTTCGTGTTGAACGCCTATGTTGAGAAAGAAGCCTGCCCGAATAACCTCGCACCAACCACAAGTACAACCGCCCAGTTGGTGATCGGTGATGCACTGGCTATGTGCCTTTTGGACCTGAGAGGGTTCTCGAGCAATGACTTCGCAAAATTCCACCCGGGTGGCTCATTAGGCAAAAAACTTTACCTTCGTGTGAGTGACCTGACCTCCCTGAACGAACAACCAATGGTTCATCCGGATACGGACGTCAGGAAAGTGATCGTCGAGATCTCCGAAAAAATGCTAGGTGTAACCGCTGTTGTGGAAGACGATAAGATCGTCGGGATCATTACAGATGGAGACCTGAGGCGGATGCTCGCTAAAGTGGTCAACTTTGAAGGACTCACTGCAAGGGATATCATGACACAGAACCCCAAGAAGATCAATAACGACGCCATGGCAATTAAAGCCATGGAACTTATGGATAAACACGGGATCACCCAAATACTGGCCGAAAAGGACGGTAAGTACTGTGGAGTGGTTCACATTCACAACCTTACTAAGGAAGGTATCATTTAATGGCTTCAGCTCATAACACATCCGAGGGAAAGGAAATGTCTTTCCTCGGTCACCTGGAAGAACTGAGATGGCACCTCATCAGGTCAACCATCGCTGTTGTGCTGATGGGTACCATTGCCTTTATCCTGAAGGATTTCATCTTTGATACCCTGATCTTCGGACCTACGAAGAAGGATACCTTTCCTACCTACAAATTACTTTGTGAAGGTGCTAAATTCTTAGGTTTCGAAGGAACCTTCTGTGACACTGAATTTCCCTTCCGAATACAGAGCAGAACCCCGGCAGGACAGTTCTCAGCTCATATCTGGACCTCCATCACGGCCGGTTTTATAATAGCATTCCCTTATGTACTTTACGAGTTCTGGCGATTTGTGAGTCCCGGGTTGTACAGGAATGAACGGCGCTCGGCAAGAGGTTTTATCATTATTGCATCACTATTGTTCTTTCTTGGAGTACTTTTCGGGTACTATGTTGTAACTCCCCTGTCTATAAATTTCCTCGGAACCTACCAGGTTTCAGAAGCCGTTTTTAACGATTTCGACCTAAGCAGTTATATCGGACTTGTAAGGGCCTGTGCCCTAGCCAGCGGACTCATATTCGAACTGCCCATCATAATATATTTCCTTACAAGCATAGGGCTGGTTACACCTCAATTCCTTCGGAAGTATCGCAAATTCGCCCTGGTCATCGTGTTGATCATCTCGGCCATTATCACACCTCCGGACATCGCAAGCCAGGTGATCGTAGCCATTCCGGTGATCGTGCTGTACGAAGTGAGTATCTTTATTTCGAAAGCGGTGGTTCGCCGACAAAACAAAAAAGCCAAAGCACATGTTAGATAATCTAGTTGAAGAGTACAATGCATATCGTTCACGGATGAACGAAAAGCTGCTGGAAGACAACAACAAGATCGTAAAGAGGATCTTTAACCTGGATACCAATGCCTATATGGACGGGGCCCTTCCGAAGAAAACAAAAGAACTGCTCGGACTGGGAAATTCCATGGTGTTACGTTGTGATGACTGCGTGAGATATCACCTGGAGGCATGTTACAATCTTGGCGTTCCGAAAGAAGAAGTAGTAGAAGCTATGAGTATCTCGTTGCTTATCGGAGGGACAATAGTGATCCCACACCTCCGACGCGCCTATGAGTACTGGGAAGCCTTAGAGAAATCTTAAATATTTTTTCTGCGGAAGATTATACTGTACTTTAGTAAATTCAGTTGTGAGTTGTGAGTTGTGAGTTGTGAGTTGTGAGTTGTGAGTTGTGAGTTGTGAGTTGTGAGTTGTGAGTTGTGAGTTGTGAGTTGTGAGTTGTGAGTTGTGAGTTCTTTGTTTAACAGATCGGATTGAACGACAGATATAATGAAAAGCTATAAAGAGTTGGATATCTATGTTTTGTCCGTAAAGTACGCAATTGAAGTCCATAATATGTCAATGAAGCTCCCTAAATTCGAGCTTTATGAGCAAGGAAGTCAAATTCGACGATCATCAAAAAGTATCAAAGACAATATAGTTGAAGGTTACGGTAGAAGAAGATATAAACAGGAGTTCATTAGATTTTTAACACATTCTCACGCATCTTGTTTAGAGTGTTTGTCTCAACTTGAGTTAATCGCAGCGCTATATGATATACCTGAAAGTACGAAACTGATCCGTAAATATGATAAATTAGGAGCAAAGATTTTCTCTTTCATAAGGTACGTTGAAACAAGTTGGAAATCATGATTAAAAACAATCAGTTCACAAAACCAACGAACAACAACCGAAAACCGATAACCGATAACCGATAACTGAAAACACCAAACTCACATGAAGTTACGCGCCGAAAACCTGGTAAAATCTTATAAAGGCCGAAAAGTGGTCAAAGGCATCACTGTGGAAGTAAACCAGGGAGAGATCGTAGGATTGCTGGGGCCGAATGGCGCGGGAAAGACCACTTCATTCTACATGATCGTAGGGCTCATCAAACCTAACGGCGGACAGATCTTCCTGGAAGGCACCAATATCACCAAATTCCCAATGTACCGGCGGGCCCAGAACGGTATCGGATATCTTGCCCAGGAGGCTTCTGTGTTCAGAAAATTGAGCATTGAGGACAATATTCTCAGCGTACTTCAGCTTACCAAGCTATCGAAGAAGGAGCAGCACATGAAGATGGAGTCCCTTATCGAGGAATTCGGTCTGGGACATATCCGAAAGAACCGGGGTGACCTCCTTAGTGGAGGTGAACGACGAAGAACCGAGATCGCAAGGGCTTTGGCTACGGACCCACATTTTATCCTTCTGGATGAGCCATTTGCGGGTGTGGACCCTGTGGCGGTAGAAGACATCCAGGGTATCGTTGCGCGATTGAAGAACAAGAATATTGGGATCCTTATCACCGACCACAATGTACAGGAAACACTGGCCATTACGGACCGAACCTATCTTATGTTCGAAGGAAGTATCCTGAAGCACGGGGTTCCAGAGGAACTAGCTGCGGATGAGATGGTTCGTAAAGTATACCTGGGTCAGAATTTCGAACTTCGAAAGAAGAAACTTACCTTTTAACCCCTGCTAAATAAAGAAAGTAGCAGGTAGAGTACTATGATCGCCGGTAAGGCGAGTACGTTCAGCAAGAAGATCGCCACGATACTAAGTGCAAGGAACAGGTAGCGAATTCCATTGCTTTTCAGGTCCCAGGTCTTGAATTTCAATGCAAAAAGGCGTATTTCCGCATTCATGATAAAGCAGCTAAACAGTGTAATTCCCACAAGAAACCACTTATTCAAAACAATTTGTTCTAATTGTTCTGAATGCTGAAATTCCAGCATCAGCGGCAAACTGAGAACCATAATTGCATTAGCGGGCGTTGGTAAACCAATGAAGTTGGTACTTTGCCTGCTATCCACGTTGAATTTAGCGAGTCGGTATGCCGCTCCAACCGCTATCAGCAACCCTATCAAAGGCCAAAGACTGATACGCACTGCATACCATCCGGATGCTTCTGTAGACTCGAGAAATGTTTGAATTCCAACTCCATGAACCGACTGTGAGAGCAGTTGTACCATAACCACGGCAGGTGCAACTCCGCTTGTAATAACATCAGCCAGTGAATCCAGCTGCAGTCCGAGTTCGCTTTGAGCCTTGAGCCATCGCGCTGCCAGTCCATCGAAAAAATCAAAGAAAATACCTGTAAACACGAAAAAAGACGCGGTAACCAGATCTCCGGAAACAGCAAACAGTATCGCCACGCAACCGCAAAGAATGTTGAGGGATGTGATAATATTCGGAATCTGTTTCACCATTGGTTGTCGGAAAGCTGTAAAAATAGGAAACTATTTGCGTCTAAAGCCATATTAGCACAATATGTGTCTGAAATTATAGTTTATTATTCTGTAAAATAATAAGATATTTGCTGAAAATATTTCGCTTGAAAAAGAACCTATTTGCCGTCCTTTTGCTCCTCTGCGTCACGGTTTCGGCTCAAACCACCCGAAAATATTCCAACGAGTTCATGAACATCGGGGTGGATGCCGCGGCCTTTGGTATGGCAAATGCCGTGGTCGCTTCTTCCGGCGATGTGAATTCGGGCTACTGGAACCCTGCGGGCCTGGTAAAGATCGAGGATAATGAACTGGCACTTATGCACGCCTCCTATTTTGCGAATATTGCGAGTTACGACTACGCTGGCTTTGCAATGCCGCTGGACGACCGTTCGGCAGTGGCCCTCTCTGTGATTCGGTTTGGAGTGGATGATATCCTCAACACTACACAATTAATTGACGAACAAGGAAATATCGATTATAACCGCATTAGTTTATTCTCCACAGCAGATTACGGTGTAACGTTTTCATACGCTCGCAAACTGCCACTCGACGGCCTGAATTTTGGAGTAAATGCAAAAGTAATTCGAAGGGTAATTGGTGATTTTGCCTCTTCGTGGGGTTTCGGACTGGATGCAGGGATACAGTTTGAAAAGAATAACTGGCAATTCGGTCTGATGGCCAGGGACATCACCACAACCTTCAATGCCTGGGCGATAGACGAAGAACAGTTCGCGACCATTCAGAATGCAGTGGAAGGCCAGAACCAGGAACTACCCGAATCGACGGAAGTCACCATCCCGAAACTACAGTTAGGTATTGCCCGTAAATTTGTCTTCCACTACGATTTTGTACTGCAAACCGAAGTAGATCTTAATTTCAGGTTTACCGAGACCAATGATATCATCTCATCTTCATTCGCGAGTATTACCCCTGCTGTAGGGCTTGAATTCGGGTATATCGAAATGATCTTCGTTCGTGCGGGTGTTGGGAATTTCCAGAATGTCACTCAACTGGATGGAAACGATTCGGTGAATTTCCAGCCAAATATCGGGGTGGGGTTCCGCTACAAGGGTATTCAGGTGGATTATGCACTTACCGATATTGGCGATCAAAGTGCGGCGTTGTATTCTAATGTATTTTCGCTTAAATTAGACTGGAGCATTTTCAGATAGGTCTTGTGAAAAAACACTACTTCTTTTTACTCTTTTTTATTCTGAATTTCGCGGCTTCGGCCCAGTATACCAGACTATCGGAGAATGCCGAGATAAGCATACTCACCATTGGTCCGGGGGATAATCTATACGACAGATTCGGACACAGTGCCTTTCGAATCCAGGATGCTGAAAACGATATAGACTGGGCATATAACTATGGGGTTTACGACTTCAACACACCTAACTTCTACACCAAATTTGCCAGGGGAAAGCTGCTGTACAAGTTAGCTGTGAGCCAATTTGAACCATTTCTGAACAGCTATATCGCCCAGGATCGCTGGGTGAAGGAGCAGGTACTGGACCTGTCCTATTCAGAAAAAAAAGAACTGTTCGATTTCCTTCAGAATAACGCCAAACCCGAAAACAGGGATTACCTCTACGATTTCTTTTACGACAACTGTGCGACGAAGATCAGGGACGTACTGGTAAGCGTTCTTGGGGACAAGTTGAAATATACGGATGATCTGGCTGCAGAGGGATATACTTTCCGCGAGTTAATTCAGCAAAATGTACACTACAATACCTGGGGTAGCCTGGGAATGGATGTGGCGATCGGGGCGGTTGTGGACAAAAAGGCAACATCCTGGGAATACCAGTTCCTGCCCGATTACGTATTCGAAGCAGCATCAGAAGCAACTCTAGCCACTCCGGCAGGAAGCAAGAATCTGGTGAAAGAAACACGTACCGTTTACGACACGGAAGAGCGAAATGACGCAGGGAATTTTTTCTTTAGTCCGCTGTTCATATTCGGGATATTAGGCCTGATCCTGGTTTTTGTAACTTATAAAAACTACAAAAACCAGGAACGAAGTCGTTTTCTCGACCTGGCGATTTTCCTTGTTACGGGTCTGGTGGGGATCATTTTACTCCTCCTGTGGTTCGGAACGGATCACAGCACCACAGCTTTCAATTATAACCTGCTGTGGTCATTCCCGGTAAGCATACTGTTTTTCACCCTCATTGCTAAAAATCCGCCGAAAGCCTGGCTCTCTAGATATGTGCGATTGTTACTGATCCTGTTACTACTGCTCACATTTCACTGGATCACGGGTGTACAGGTTTTTGCCATAGGGTTTATTCCACTTTTCATAGCTCTGGCGATTCGTTACATCTTCCTGAATTATCACATCAGGAGAAACAACTAAGAGATCTACTGTCCGCGGAAGAAGATGATCGTACTCAAGGTCTTGATCACGATACTTATATCGAGGAAAAGGCTTCGGCGTTTAATATAATACAGGTCGTACTGTAATTTTTCGAGGGCATCCTCCTGAGTCATTCCGTATTTTGCATTCACCTGAGCCCAACCAGTCACTCCCGGTTTTACGATATGTCGAACTTCATAAAAGGGGATCTTTTTCGAAAGTTCTTTCACGAATACAGGGCGTTCGGGCCTCGGACCGATAACACTCATATCGCCTTTGATCACGTTGATGAATTGTGGGATCTCATCAAAGCGAGATCGTCTAAGAAAGCGTCCGAACTTCGTTACCCGCTTGTCTTTGGCCGACGCATATGCAGCTCCATCTTTTTCAGCATCCACCACCATGGACCGAAGTTTGAATATCCTGAAATGCCTGCCGTTCTTACCTACTCTCATCTGGGTATAGAACAGTGGCCCCCGGTTTCCGATAAGATTACCGAAGACGATAAATGGTGAGATCAGGAGTCCGAAGAGCAATCCGAGAAGCGAGAATAGCAGGTCGAGTATCCTGTGGAAGAAAAGATAGAGTTTGTTCTGGTTACTTCTGCTGAATGGGAAGTATCGATAAAAATCCTTATCCACGTGTTGTACCGGTACACGATGAGTGATGTCCTCGTACACCTGGGTATAAGCCCTGATCGGAACTCCGCTTTCCAGTAAATGGATCAATTGGTTGTAGAGATCAACCGTCATACCATCACTTGCAGGCGTGGCAATTACAATTTCAGAAATAAATTGTTCACGAACGGTATCCGCGACATTTTCCAGTTCAAATTCTTCGGGCAGATCGAAGGCAAACTCCGGTTGTCTGTCCTGAGTAGTATTTATGAATCCGATCACTTTGTAATTGGGGTCCGATTTTTGGAGTGATCGTATCACCTTTTCCATATCTTCCGAATTACCAATTAAAAGCACTCTCTTGAAAAAGCGTGGTGCCGAGATCAGTACAATATATGCATACCTCCATACAAATAAGGCCAGGTTCATTGAGATGAAGAAATAGATGATCTGTAATCGGTTTTCCGGTAGTTCTGGAGTGAAGAACGGTGTTAGCAGGTAAAATAGCACCGTTACCGAAACCGTGAGAATTATATTCTGAACCACTGTTTCAAAACGACTGGCTTTCTGCAGATTATACAGCTCAAAGATCGTTGCGAAGACGCTCAGGTAAAGAGCCAGTACGATCGACCATACCCAGTGGTCTGCGTTGATCTTGAAATAATCGAAATCGAAAACGATCCCTACGGCGTAAAGAACGGCCAGAACGGCCACAATATCGAATATGCGCAATAATATCTTACGCTCGGAAATCTCAAAATGTATATTCGATTTTTGAGGCATAGGTTAGTTGTTCGAAGAGTAAATGTACTAATAATTTAAGCGTTCAGGACCTCAATCCAGGATTGCTTAACAACTTCCCAATCGAATTTTTCAACCAGCTTTCTTGCATTCCGAACCTGCATATATGTCATTTCCGGATTATTCAGAAGTTCAACTATCGCATTTGCAAACAATACCTCATCCCCCGGAGGGACGAGCAGTGCATTCACTTTGTCCTCCAGCAAGTAGGGTATCCCACCCACGTTGGTGGAAACAACCGGTAGACCAAGAGCCATAGCTTCAATCACGCTAACGGGCATGTTGTCGAAATTTGTTGTATTGATGAACAAGTCGTAATCTTTGGAAAGTTCTACCCATTGCTTCTTTTCCCGTTTTCCAGTGAAGGTTACAGGAAGCTGATTCTTCTCGGCCAGGTTTTTACATTTCTGATGGGATCCGTCCTTTTCCGGACCAACCATGCACAATTCAGCATCCAATCCCCGATCGATCAAATTTTCCAGTACTCTGATCGCCAACTCCGGGTTATAGATCTCCGCAAATGAACGCACCCAGAGAAGTTTGGGTCTAATTTCCTTCCTGGGTTTGAAAGGATAAGCCTGGAGGTCAATTATATTGGGTATGTGAGTTAAATTAGAGTAACCTTCTGCCTTAAATCTTTCCATAAGATAAAGTGATGGAGCAATATTGGTTTTGGCTCCATTAAACAATTTCCAGGAAGTATTCCTGCTTTTTACAAGCCGTTCAGGCAGATTGCCACCATGCAAAACGGGCACATAAGTAATACGAAACAACCTACACAAATTGCCAATGGTGACTGCATAGAAATAATTCTGGGTGCTGTAAGTATCGATCAATACCTGGGGACGTCCAGAGATGTTCCGAAGCAAGGTAAAGATCATATCCAACATGCGCAGGATCTTATTTCGTTTTGAAGAGGCTGAATATACTCGGTAGCCCTCAGCCTGCAGTAAGCCGATGAGAGTTTCCATGGTAGTTACCGTCCCACCGAAGGCAGATGCCTTATTTCCGAGATATACGATTTTTCTTTTGCCCATTGACAACATTAATTAAAGCAAGCCCATATATAAATGCCGGGGCAGCTATCCGCATAGAGGAGTGATTGATCGTCAGGAACCAGAATATCAAACAGGAATAGAAAAAAACATTGGTCCTGGTTCGTATTCTGAATACCATTGGTGCGGCAAGTAGTATTAGGAGTGCCAGTATACCAAATATCCCGTGTTCCGACAATAATCGGCTAACTTCATTGTGCGTAGCAGTCACCTTACCTCCTAATTGCTCAAGTCGGAACTCCTTTGCTTTTCCAATACCGATCCCAGTAAACGGGTTTGTGTAAAACGCCTCCAATTCTTTGTTCAACAGATCCAATCGTCCTGTACTGAGGTCCTCCTCCTCACGTCCGGCCGCATCCTGGTTGGAATACCTCTTATCGATGAAACCCTGCGTATTGATGGAGGAAGCGATCCAACTAACCGCCACAATTCCAATAATAAGTCCCAGTTTGGGTAGTACAGTTACCTTACTCCGTTTATTGGTATAAAGGAAATAGATCAATAAGAAAGCCAAGGCACATATCAGTGCCGTGATCACACCTCCCCTGGAAAATGTAATGATCGCCCGGTAACCTACCATTCCGAGGATCAAAAGGTCCACTAAATTCACTACCCTGTCTTTCACGGTGAAGAAACGCGTGAACAATATGAATGCACCTAGCCCAAGGACTGTTGCTACCTGGTTGGGGCCAAAACCGCCTGAAGTCGCAAAATTCGACTCGGTATTGGTGATGACGTCCTTCAGATCGGGAGTGTACAGATAGAGATAGGTTGTAGTTGTGATTATAGGTAATAAAATCGCCGTAAAAATGTTCTGCAACCTGTGAAACGGCATCTTACGATTGTAACAATAGAGGGCTGATATTCCAAGGCAAACAGGACCACTGAGATTGAATCCTATGGCATTAGCGACATTGGTTGAATAATCCAGGTTCATAGCCGAAAAGAGTATCCCGGGTACAAGACAAAGAATATAAAACACATAGGCCCATGATTTCCGGTTGAAGCCCTTAAAGAACATACCAATACCAAGGAACAATATCACCGCATACTTTGCGAACTCATAAGTAAGTGCCCCTCCTGTCATACGCGAAAACACTTCATAGCCCATTATATAGCCTGCAGCCAGCAGTACTTCATCTTTTCGGTTACCACTGATGAATACCCTGAACAGGAAGTATAAGAAAATACTCAGAAAGAGGAATTTGGACAATCCACCAAATGTATATACCAGAATACCCAACCCGATGTGCAGAAGCACAAGAATTATATAATTCCGAGATGTCATCACAGTATTAAACATCGTTCTTGTACATGGTTAAAAGGGCCGGCCTGATTGCTTCAAAGGTATAGTTCCTGATTATGTGACCGTTAAAATCTTCGGCTAGTGATTG
>JAUIIU010000037.1 GCA_030431695.1 Bacteroidia bacterium
GAGGTAGCTTTGGTGGAGGCTTCGGCGGTGGAGGTTTCGGCGGCGGTGGTGCCAGTGGCAGTTGGTAGGCACCGGACACTGTTATGGTATTATAGAATCTTAGTATGTTAGTATGTTGGTATGATGAAGTGAAGAGTGAGGAGTGAGGAGTGAGAACTGAGAACTGAGAACCCACAACCGAGAACCCAAAACTGAGAACCGAGAACCCACAACCGAGAACCGAGAACCCACAACCGAGAACCGACCCCGTCTAATTATACAGATCCTTGCACTTACATCTGGGTTTCGGCCACAGGAATTCGAAATTCAGCATGAGTTCGTGCGAGCCAAAAGTAGCCGTGTTCAATCCCGAGGTGACATAATCGTAGGCATACCCGACACGCACACCTTTTGCTACCTTAAAGTTGACAAGGGCTCCGAAGGAGTCGTTGAATCTATACGAACCACCCACCCAGAAATTCTCATTGACCAGGAACATAGCGGAAAAATCGAAGGATACGGGCGCACCGTTCGTGTACTTCACAATAAATGCAGGCTTGAAGACCAGGTTCGGATTTAAATCCATCACGTAGCCACCATTCAGGTAATAGGCAATCCTTTCCAAAGAAAAATACTCCGAGCTTCCGCGATATGTAAGCAAGCGAGGGGCAGATACACCAAGGTAGAACGACTCACCACGGAAGTAGATCCCTACTCCTACATTCGGATCCCACTTATAATTGGCATTGGCCAGGTAGGGATCGTTCATATACTGAGGGTCATTCAGCAATTCCTCGTCAACACTGTATTTCCTGAAACCGGCCTTCACACCGAAGGTAAGCTGGTATTCGTCGTAATGATCCAGGAACAGTTTATAGGATACATCTGTGTTGATATATGTGGTTCGTTCAAAACCCAGTTTATCATTGACGATAGAAAGACCTACTCCCAGGTTTGAACCCGGGATACCGGTATGAGCAGAAAGCGTTTGAGTTACTGGTGCACCATCCACACCCATCCACTGGTTCCTGTTCAGCAGGTTCACCACGAGGATCTCCTTATTCCCGGCATAGGCGGGGTTGATCGAAATGGTGTTATACATATACTGTGAGAACTGCGGGGTTTGCTGCCCATAGACCAGCTGAAGCGAGATCATCGCAAGCACTATCAATGTTATGTTCTGAAGCACTTTCATCTATTCTGTTCCAAGTAATATGAATCCTTGTATAGGGTCAAAACCACTGTTTCTCAGGGTTACCACATAGTAGTACGTGCCGGTTGGCAGTAAAGTGGCATCTCCGAAAGCTCCTGAAGGCGATGCCCCATACCAGTCGTTCTGATAATTATCGTCTTTGTAAACACGTGCTCCCCACCTGTTGAAGATCTCCACCTCCACAACGATATCACAGTTCGTGGTACCATTTGGGTCGAGGATATAGTTCACTTCAAAGTAATCGTTGTAACCGTCGTTATTCGCAGAGACAAGTTTGGAAATGCTCACGTCATCCTTTGAAGGGATACATGGGAAACTACCACAGCTGTTCGTAACGGATACCTCGATAACCGTGGTCCACTCACAATCGTTTTCAATATAGGTATAGGTAAAACTGAAGGTGCCATAATCAAACCCGGAAGGATCCAGAACAGTTCCGTCCAACTGGTCGGTATGGTCTCCAGTCCATTCGCCACTGAGATTTGAAGTGTTTTCGATAAGCGATTCGAGATCAACCGGGTCGTCCGTGGGGCAGAGTTCGATGGATATTTCAGCGAAATCTACCTCCGGACGGATCATTACAGTTTGTGTATAGGTATTTTGATTGTCACAATCGTCGGTGACGACCCAGTTTCTGATAATGTTGTAATCGAGATCATTCAGTTCCACCATTTCCTCAAAGTATTCCACCAACGGATTATCTGAACAATTGTCTATAAACTGAAGTTGCGGTACATCGGGAATATCTCCACAGTTCACTTCTATCTCTGGTTCGAGGGTAGAATCCAGTTGTGGCGGTGTTTCATCCATGAGTATCAGCGTTTGCTCCACCAAAATTGAATTTCCGCATGTATCCGTTACGCTGTATGTTCGGGTGATGGTCTCAGGACAACTTTGGTTATCGGAAACATCCGAAACGAAAGCCACAATCGGTGACCCGCAGTTATCACTTGCATCGGTAACAACCGATGGATCAGGTGACGGAACAGAACCGTCGCATTCGAGGACCATCGATGGTGGATTCGATGCTGTTGGAGCGATATCATCCATAATTATGATCTGCTGAACTACTTCGGTGAAATTTCCGCAGGCATCTGTAATACTGTAGGTTCGGGAGATCGTTTCAGGACATGACTGGTTGTCTGAAACATCAGAAACAAAGCTCACCAGTGGTGTTCCACAATTATCTGCCTCGTCGGTAACTACTGCCGGATCGGGTGCCGGTACATCGTCAATACATTGAACATTGACAGCTGTAGGATTACTTGCCGTTGGCGGCGTATCATCCTGGATGACGACCTGATGGGTTACATTGATGCTGTTACCACAGGTATCGGTCACACTGTAGGTACGGGTAATGGTTTCCGGACAGGACTGGTTATCGGAGACTTCAGAAACAAACACAACCGAAGGTGTTCCACAATTGTCTGCCTCGTCCGTCACTACGTCCGGGTTAGGCGCAGGTACTTCAGAAATACAACTCACATTCAGTGGAGCCGGATTCGATGCTGTTGGAAGAATATCGTCCTGGATGATGATCTGCTGGGTGACGGTAATGGCATTCCCACAGGCGTCGGTAACGCTGTAAGTTCGGGTAATGGTTTCGGGACAAGTTTGGTTATCGGACACTTCACTTACGAAGGCAACCACGGGAACCGAGCAATTATCCGCCTCATCCGTCACGACATTTGGGTCTGGTGCCGGAACATCTCCCACACAAGCTACATTAATAGCCGGCGGATTCGATGCTGTAGGTGCTTCAGTATCGGTAATGGTGATCACCTGGACGTAATCGGCTATGGTCACACCACAGGCATCCGTAAAATTCCAGGTATTGGTATAGGTTCCGGTGCTTGGGCAGCTTCCCGGCACGAAAGGTCCGGAGGTCTTGTTCAGGGTAAAGATACATTTATCCGGTTCCGGCTCCAGAGCCTGGGCCTGGGCTAGGCCGGTGGTATCATCACAATCGAGGGTCACATTCAGTGCCCCGGCTGCTGTTAGCCAGTTCACGACAGGCCGATTGATATTCACCGTATAAGGTGTGGCGACGCAGGAGGTCGGATCGGCCGTACTAACAGTAGTTATCACGCCCGGAAACTGTGCTCCTTCATAGGTAGCCGTAAACTGCAGGTCGAAGGAAAGTGTACAATCATCTTCGAGAAAATAACACTCCCCGTTCACCTGGAGTTCCATAGGAATTGTCACGGCCGGATCACCTACATCCAGCAGGCCATCCACTACCGAGAACTGCAGATCTCCAGTTCCGGCATTATAAGTATAGGTTACGCCCGCAGGCAGGTTTGTGGGTGTAAGGAATGTTGCCTGGGGCGGGATCACCGTATTCAGGGTTGTGTTCACGGCGTTATCGTTACCGGTATTTTCAAAGGTGAAATCGAACCCGAGTATGTCGCCCGCATTTGCCGGATTACTTCCCGAGGTTTGTGTGATCACCAGCGGATTCAAACTTGGACTGTACACCTCAACAGCCAGACCCAACAAGTATAGACCGTAGACCTCATTTTGCGATGAGATACGCACCGTAGCACTGGTCTGGTTGTTTGTGATAACGGTATTTCCCGGATTGTCGAGTTCAAACACAGCTGCGTCGAAACCGAGGGTATTGGTACTGGCGGGAACCCTGTCCAAAAAGTTACCATTCTCGTCTGTGATCCTACTGTTGAAAAAATTGTTAGCGGTTCTTTGAGGTGCGGTGATGTCCACAAAGTTGTTAGAAGCATCCAGTATCCTCAGTCGGTCACCATTTAGTCCGCGATCACCTTCCAGGGCCCCGATCACCATATTGGCATTTACGTTTCCAACCGGTGTGGTCTGAAACCCACTGAAATTGATATCGATATCATTGATGATATTGGTTACATGTGCGTAGCCGTCGAAGAGGGTGATATTTTTGGATGGAAGCGACTGACTCTCATATACGAAAACGATCTGCCATCCTCCGGTAGTCCCAACCAATGGATCATGAGCAACAGTACCTTCGGCAGCCTCAACATTGGCGACCTGGTAGTTCCCGAATTTATTCGGAAGGGCAAGGACCTCAGTCGTAATATCTTTAACACAGATGTATGGATCATTGCTGAAATGAGTAGTTCTACCCCTGAAGATCACATCGTCGGCCGTGTAGGTCGTATAGGTGGTTTCCCCGGGCATCATCAGTTTCACATCGTCGAAGTCCCAGTTCGGCTGATTGTCTCCACCACCAGGTTGTTCCACATCCACGGCAGCCCAGTAGAGGTACGCCCTGAAAATATCGATACAGGCACCGTTGATGCTGGGGTCGGTAAAATTGGCGGAACTTGAGTTGAAGGTTGTGGCATCGGCATCGATATCAACATATACATTATTGTTGAAATCGTGGTTGTTCCCGTTACCCGTGTAGGGGTTTGTAGCGTGCCGGGCGATCATATTGTTTCCTACGGTAGTAAAATCACCGTTCAGCGTTTGGCTGAAACGAATTGAGAATGGTTCCTGGAGCTGTGCCTGGGCGAATTGGGCACAACCAAGGGATAGGAGAAATATATAGAACCACAACTTTTTCATGTAACAGTTTACATCATTACAAGGCCCGTGGGTGCTGTCGAAGGTGAGGTTCTAAGCAATTGCGAATGTCTCCCGGGGGATCCATTCCGAAAAAATGTTGCGAAAATTAAATGGCGACGTGTGGCACGATCACAGGGGCTTTTCGGTTTGTTTAGTACAATAATAAAATAATTTCTCGTTAAAAAGCATATTTAATCGACAAAATGCATTTTATTTTAACATTTAATCGCGCTTTATTAACAATTTGTCAGTTGAATCCTACAAAAGATTCAAAAAAAGTGTAAATCATCCTTAGGCTCGAACCGGATCATTTGTGAAAAAATCACAAAAAACGGCCTGAACTTCAGTTTGAAATTCGATTCAAACGTGGGGTAATCTGAATCAATCAAAAAGTAACGCGAAAATCGATTGAGAAAGCCTAAAATTAATGACTATTGCTCGGCTAACAACGCCTCACAATGTTAAATATTTCTTATAACCAATACATAACCAGACTGTTACGAAATGATTAATATTCACCATTGTTCCATTATAAAAAAATCATTTTCTGCTATTGAAGCTCGTAAACCGATAATATTTTTATACGGGTTGAATTATACTGTTTATTATAAATGTTAAAACGGTGATTTCAGACCGAAACTTTAACATTCCGGCTCCGGTTGAATGAAGTTGTAAGGCTAAACCTGTTATTTTTTACGGATGTAGATGGTTACCGGCACCCCGGTGAAGTCGAAATGCTCCCTCAACTGGTTTTCCAGGAAACGCTTGTATGGATCCTTGACGTATTGAGGAAGGTTAGCAAAAAAAGCAAAAGCGGGATAGGGCGTGGGTAGCTGCGTACAGAATTTTATCTTAACGTACTTTCCTTTGGTCGCTGGAGGTGGTTTCGCCTCGATCAAAGGAAGCATCACCTCGTTCAGCTTCGAGGTTTTAATTCGCTTGGTACGATTCTGATATACTTCAACCGCGGTTTCTATGGCTTTGAAGATCCGTTGTTTTGTCAGTGCCGATATGAACACAATAGGAACATCTGTGAATGGCTCACATTGTTTTCGGATGTAGGATTCGAACTCCTTGGTGGTCTTACTCTCCTTATCCTCCACCAGGTCCCATTTGTTCACCAATATTACAATGCCTTTGTTATTTCGTTCCGCCAGCCAGAATATATTCTGAACCTGTCCGTCGAATCCCCGCGTGGCATCGAAGACCAGCATCACCACATCACAATGTTCAATGGCCCGCACCGAACGCATCACCGAATAGAACTCAAGGTCCTCCTTCACCTTGCTCTTTCGCCGGATACCGGCTGTATCCACGAGGTTGAACTCAAACCCAAATCGGTTGTATTTCGTATCAATACTATCGCGGGTGGTCCCGGCAATGTCGGTTACCACGAAACGATCCTTGCCGATAAGCGCATTGATAAAGGAAGATTTCCCGGCGTTAGGTCTTCCAACCACAGCAAACCTCGGCAGGGCGTCTTCTTCTCGTTCTTCCGTATCGGGTAGAACCGCAACCATATCGTCCAGCAGATCACCGCTTCCACTACCATTGATCCCTGAAATAGGATAGTACTTCTCAAATCCGAGTGAGTAGAATTCAACCGCATCATGCAATCGATTTGCACTGTCCACCTTGTTCACCACAAGGAAAACCGGCTTTTTACTTTTCCGAAGTAACTGTGCAACATCTTCATCCATACCGGTAACACCGGTCTCGACATCGACCATAAAAATGATGGCATCCGCCTCCTCTATCGCAAGCTCAACCTGTTTGTCGATCTCTGCTTCGAAGATATCGTCACTTCCTACAATATAACCACCCGTATCGATAAGGGAAAATTCCTTACCGTTCCAGTCGCTCTTTCCGTAATGACGATCACGCGTCACCCCACTCACCGCATCCACGATCGCCTCGCGACGCTGTATGAGTCGGTTAAAGAAGGTGGATTTACCTACATTCGGTCTTCCAACAATGGCGACAATACTCATGCTTCATTGATTTGCGGCAAAAATAGCGCTTTTTGGGCTATGGGTGATAATTGTCAGCCTTAGTTTCCTTTATTTTGAATATTTTGTACGATTCTACTAACAGACCATTATGTCATTATCGAATGAAGTAGTACTTCGCCCCCGTTTCAGGATGGAACTGGACCGCAGCAATGAAGAGGCCTTACAAGCCTTTGTGCATGCGCGAAAGAGCACAGAGGAGATTGTGGTCACCCGGGTGGACGATCACGTATTCCTTAAAATTCCGAAGGAAAAACAACACTACTGGTCTCCCCAACTCGATCTGGAGATTGTGTCCTTCGAAGAGGGAAAGGCATTCCTCAGGGGCGTCTTCGGACCGAAACCCGCGGTATGGACCATGTTCATGTTCATGCATTTTGCAGTGGTTTGCCTGTTCCTTGGTTTTGGTATATGGGCTTATACCCGGGCAACACTTGATGAACCTTTCATGGTACAGGTACTGCTGATGTGCCTGATGGTCTTTGGGTGGTTCGGACTCTATTTCGCCGGCCGTATGGGGAAAGCCAAGGGAAGGGATGAGATGCATCTGCTCTATGGCTTCATGAAGAAGGTCCTGGAGTTGGACTAGGTGTTGATTCGTTGATACGTAGCATTGTGAAATCGATCGCTGTAAGTTCGAGCGTAGCGAGAAATCTAATAAGATTCTTCAGTCGCTTTACTCCTTCTGAATGACAACCTGTGAGATTTGGATTTGTTGATTCGGGAATTCGGATTGTAGGATTATTAGACAATTAGATTATTGGACAGATAACCCAAATCCTAACCCATTTATAACAAAATAAACTCCAATTGTCGACTTCCGACTTCCAGCTTCGGACTTCCAACATCGAACATTGAACACCGAACACTAAACTCTGACCCCCTACTTCTGATCATAGCCAAACCTCCTTAACTGACTCTTACTACTTCTCCAGTTCTTGTTCACCTTCACATAGGTTTCCAGGTGGATCTTTTTTCCGAAGAAGGTCTCCAGGTCTTTTCGGGCCTCCACTCCTACCCTTTTTAAAGCGGCTCCTTTATGTCCGATGATGATCCCCTTCTGAGTATCCCGTTCCACCATAATCACAGAACGTATCCTGATGATATCCTCATCTTCGATGAATTCTTCGGTATCGATCTCCACCGAATAGGGTATCTCCTTTTTGTAATGAAGTAATATCTTCTCACGGATGATCTCGTTAACAAAAAAGCGCTCGGGCTTATCGGTTAGTTGGTCTTTTGGGTAGAATGGCGGAGATTCCGGAAGGAGCTCGACTATCCGCTTAAAGACCTCTTCCACACCAAAATTCTCCAACGCTGAGATAGCAAAGATCTCCGCATTCGGAAGTTTTTCGCTCCACAGTTCAAGAGCTTCGGCCAACAACGACTCATCGCCCTTATCGATCTTATTGATGAGCAGCAGAACTGGAATGGAACTGTTCTTTATTTTTCTGAAAAAATCCTCGTCCTTCAATTCCTTTTCTCCCAACTCCACCAGGTATAACAGCAGGTCGGCATCCTCGAATGCCGATCGCACGAATTCCATCATACTTTGCTGGAGTTCGTATGCAGGTTTGATGATCCCAGGGGTATCGCTGAGGATCACCTGGAAGCCCTCGCCGTTAACAATTCCGAGGATACGATGCCTGGTCGTTTGGGCCTTACTGGTAATGATCGAAAGCCGTTCCCCAACAAAGGCGTTCATCAGCGTACTCTTCCCAACATTCGGGTTGCCAACGATATTTACAAAACCTGCTTTATGTGCCATTGGTTAAATTTCAGCAAAGATACTGCAATTCTCATGGGGCCGTTAATTTTTGTACAAGTCTGCAACAATAGTTTGTAACAAAAGTTACCTAGCTTATCTTTGATACTAACTAATTTTACACCATATGATCTCAGAGCTCAAAGAAAGCTACGGAATGTTGTTCGAGGACGAACTCCTGTCGGAAATCAACCAGGTAGGAACTTTTAAGGAAGTTAGTGCAGGACAGAAACTCATGGACATAGGAGAATATATCCGGTCTATGCCGTTGCTTGTCTCCGGGGCTATAAAAATTTTAAGGGAAGACGAGGACGGTGATGAATTGCTGCTTTATTTCCTCGAACGTGGCGAAACCTGTGCGATGACCCTCACCTGTTGTATGGGACATACTAAAAGCGAGATCCGGGCCATAGCCGAAACAGATGCCAAACTGGTTATGATCCCGATCCAGAAGATGGAGGAATGGACCAGTAAGTATAAATCGTGGCGAAACTTTGTATTTCAGAGCTACCACGAGCGCCTGGAAGAACTGCTGAAAACGGTAGACAGTATTGCCTTCCTGAAAATGGACGAGCGACTGCTGAAGTACCTGCAGGAAAAGGTTCATATATCCGGCGACTCCACCCTGAGAATCACCCACCAGGAGATCGCCTACGAATTGCATACCTCTCGGGTGGTTATATCGAGATTGTTGAAAAAGCTCGAAAAACTGGGCAAGATCGTCCTGCACCGAAACAGTATTGAAGTCGTCTCACTATAGTTAAATTTCAGAAACCATTACAGAAACCCTTGGATATATCGGCGCACTGATCATTGGAATTGTCCTGGGGCTTATCGGTGGTGGTGGTTCGATCCTTACCGTTCCGGTTTTTGTATACCTCCTTTATATTAATCCGGTAACTGCCACGGCCTATTCACTTTTCGTGGTTGGCGTTTCGGCTCTTGTTGGTGCATTCCGAAATATGCAAAAGGGACTGGTAGATTTCAAAACCGCAATTGTTTTCTCCATTCCGGCCTTCATCGCGGTGTATATTACCCGGAAGTTCATCGTACCCGCCATCCCCGAAACGCTTTTCAGTATTGGCGATTTTACTGTTACCCGCAACCTCGGTATCATGGTGTTCTTCGCACTGATCATGCTTATCGCGGCGATTTCGATGATCGGGAGCAGCAAAAAAACAGACGCTCCCTCCAATGGAAAAAAACTTAATTACCCACTGATCTTCATCGAAGGTTTCGTAGTTGGGATACTCACCGGGATTGTTGGCGCCGGTGGAGGGTTCCTGATCATTCCCGCCCTGGTACTTCTGGCTAAGCTTCCTATGAAACAAGCAGTTGCCACTTCACTACTTATTATCGCCATTAAGTCGCTGATCGGGTTTATAGGGGACGTGGAAACCATGAAGATCGACTGGTCGTTCCTTCTTACTTTCACCGGGATCTCGGTAGCGGGTATCTTTATCGGGGTGTGGCTGAACAACTTCATCGACGGGAAGAAACTCAAAAAGGGATTCGGGTGGTTCGTCTTACTAATGGCCATCTATATCATCTACAAGGAATTCAGTGCATGATCCTTATGTAACCTAAGTTACTGTACAGCAGGATCACACATATTACCTTTACTTCATGTTAACCAAAAACGATTAAGATGAAAGTAGAACAGATATACACCGGCTGCCTTGCACACGCGGCATATTACCTGGAGAGTAATGGAGAAGCGGCGATCTTCGACCCGCTTCGTGAAGTGGAACCTTATATCGAGCGGGCAAAGCAAGACAACGCGAAGATCAAATATGTATTTGAGACTCATTTTCATGCCGATTTTGTAAGTGGCCACCTTGACCTCAAAAAGAAAACAGGTGCCGAGATCGTTTTTGGGCCTACGGCAAAACCCGGCTACGATGCTACCGTAGCAGAAGACAACCAGGTCTTCGAAGTGGGCAACTATAAGGTTAAAGTGCTTCACACTCCCGGACACACCATGGAGAGTACCACCTACCTTCTTATCGATGAGAAGGGAAAGGAACACGGTATCATCACGGGTGACACCTTATTTATTGGTGACGTTGGTCGTCCCGACCTCGCCCAGCATGTGATCTCGGATCTTACCGAAGAAAAACTGGCGAGTCATCTCTACGATTCCCTTCGGAATAAGATCATGCCGTTGGGTGACGACCTGATCGTCTATCCGAACCACGGTGCCGGATCGGCCTGCGGAAAGATGATGAGTAAGGAAACCACAGATACACTCGGACATCAGAAAGAAGTTAACTATGCCCTCAGGGCAGATATGACAAAAGAAGAATTCATAAAAGAATTATTGACAGGGCTCACCCCTCCTCCTGGATACTTCCCGCAAAACGTTTTGATGAACATCAAGGGTTATGAAAGCCTGGATACCATCATGGAGCGCGGAGCCAGGCCACTTTCTCCGGAAGCTTTCGAAGTGGCAGCCAATGAAACCGGTGCCATCGTACTGGACGTACGCAAACGGGAAGATTTTACTACAGGCCATATTCCACGTTCCATTTATATCGGCCTGGACGGAAGTTTTGCACCATGGGCAGGAGCTTTGATCAAGGACGTAAAGCAGCCTATCCTCATCGTGGCACCTGAAGGTCGTGAGCAGGAAGTGATCACCAGGTTATCGCGGGTTGGATTCGACAATACCCTGGGTTATCTCGATGGAAGTTTTGAGGCATGGAGAAAGGCATCCAAGGAATACGACAAAGTGACTTCCATCGATGTGGACACCTTTGTTTCCATACTCGAAGAAGAAGAGGACGCCAGTGTATTCGATGTCCGCAAAGCCAGTGAGTACAATTCCGAACATATGATAGGTGCCATAAATACACCTTTGGACTATTTCAACGACCATATCGCTGAATTCCCAAAGGACAAGACATTTTACGTGCATTGTGAGAGCGGTTATCGAAGCGTGATCGCGGCATCAATACTGAAAAGCCGTGGCATTCATAACCTGATAGACATAGCTGGTGGTTTCAAAAAGATGAAAGGATCGGACCTTCCATTGACCGATTATGTGTGTCCAACCACTATGCTATAAGTTGTTTGATTTTTTGTTTCATACATTTTGGACACAACAGAAGAGAGCAGGATTTTTCCTGCTCTTTTTCTTTGTTTATGTAACATAAGTTACTGCCAGCGTTCCTAAGGCAATGTACTTTTATGCTGAAATAAAAAAATACCCCAACTATGGAAAATTCAGAACAAAAAACATATTACGGTATGCCGAGAATCGGTGACCAAGCGCCCGATTTTGAGGCCATGACCACAAAAGGAAAGATCAAACTATCAGACTATGCAAAGGATAAGTGGATCGTGATGTTCTCTCACCCGGCCGATTTCACCCCGGTGTGTACTACGGAAATGAGTGGCTTCGCAACACGTAAGTCGGATTTCGACGCACTGAATACCGAATTGCTCGGATTGAGCATAGATAGTATCCACGCTCACCTGGGATGGGTGAACAATGTTCGCAACAATACCGGTGTTTATTTCGATTTCCCCATCATTGCCGATCTCGATATGCATGTCTCCAAATTATATGGAATGTTGCAACCCAACGAAAGTGAAACTGCGGCAGTTCGAGCCGTGTTCTTCATCGATCCGAAGAAAAAGATACGTCTCATCATGTACTACCCACTGAATGTGGGACGAAATATGGACGAGATCCTGAGAGCACTTGAAGCACTTCAAACCTCAGATCAATACAAAGTGGCTATGCCACTGGATTGGAAAAAAGGAGACAAGGTTATTGTTCCTCCACCAAAGACACTCGCAGAAATGGAAGATCGTATCAACGACAAATCCATTGAGATGATAGACTTCTACCTGGCTAAGAAGGAGCTGGTGTAGAGGGGTTTTTATGTTAGGTTAGAATGAAGCAGCCTGAAACACGGCTGCTTCATTTGAAAACCAACCCTCACTAAATTATTTTCACCTATGTTTTTCAATACATTATTCAAGTCCTCCGGACACAAACCTGATACATTCAAAATCCTGGGACCGGCTGAGTACAGATCGGCGATCGCCTCCGGGAAGGAGCAAGTGGTAGATGTGAGAACTCCACACGAGTTTCGTGTCGGAAGTATTGCCAATGCGATCAATATAGACTTCTTCCAGCCTACTGTTTTTGCTGAAAAGTTCGACCAGTTGGATAAGGACAAGCCGGTTTATATCTATTGCCGTACCGGAGCCCGGAGTCAGAAAGCCGCCGCAAAATTACTCGATATGGGTTTCAAGGAGGTGATCGACCTGCAAGGAGGCTATATGCAATGGTCCTGAGATAAACCTTATATCATGAAAACACTTCTACTTTTTGGTGGGTTCTTGTTACTATTCAGTTGTAACACAGGGAGTAATGATCACTACCTCGCAGTGAATACAGATACTGATGTACGGGAATCTGATCCCGAGCATCCCGGAAAAGCGCTCATAGAGCAGTATTGTTATGCGTGTCACAGCCCGTCCGCCCCGCACGATGAACGCCTGGGGCCGCCGATGATTGCGATCAAGAAACATTATATCTCCGAGGACAGCAGTAAGGAATCCTTTACCAACGACATGATCAGTTGGCTGGAGGATCCTTCCGAAGAAAGATCCAAAATGCCCGGTGCCGTACGTCGCTTTGGAGTAATGCCAAAACAAAAGTTCCCCGAAGATGTGATCAGGAAGATCGCAGATTATATGTTCGAATACGAGATCGAACAACCGGATTGGTTCGAGGATCACTTTCGTGAAATGCAGGGCCAAGGACATGGAAAAGGCCAGGGTATGAAGCATGGCAGAGGCCAGGGCATGGGACATGGCCAGGGTCAGGGATTTGGCAAAGGAAAGGATGAAACCAATCAGAAAAACAAAGCTGATAAGGATCCCGGGACCATCGGGCTGCGAATAGCACGTACTACCAAGGCCGAGCTGGGAAAGAACCTGATGCAGGCCATCAATCGAAAAGGTACTGCGCAGGCCCTCGAATTCTGCAACACCAGGGCCTACCCTATTACCGATAGTATGGCAACGGTTCACAATGCACTCATTAAAAGGGTCAGCGACAAGCCCAGAAACCCACTGAACAATGCAACGGCTGCCGAGGTTTCCTATATCGAGGAATACAAGGTTCAATTGGCTAATGGTGAAGAACCACAGCCAATGATCCTGACAAAGGGAGAAGTATCCACATTTTATTATCCTATTGTCACCAATACCCTGTGTATGCAATGCCATGGAGAAGCCGGAACAGATATACTCCCTGAGACCCTAAGCGCGATCGAAGAACTATACCCAGAGGATAAAGCCACGGGCTACTCCGAGAATATGGTAAGGGGAATGTGGCGAATTCAATTTAAAGAATCCAATTGATGAATTTCCTGGAAGGATACTGGAACCACCGCTACCTGCAAAATGAAACCGGCTGGGACATCGGTTTTGTCTCGACCCCGCTGAAGGAATATATCGATCAACTGGACGATCCGAAACTCAAGATCCTTATTCCCGGTGCTGGTAACTCCTATGAAGCCGAATACCTGCATCAAAAAGGATTTACCAATGTTTATGTCCTGGATATCTCAATCGTAGCATTGCAGAATTTCCAAAAAAGGGTCCCCGATTTTCCCGAAGACCATTTGCTTCATATGGATTTCTTTAACCTGAACGATACTTTCAACCTGATCCTGGAACAAACATTTTTCTGCGCACTGAACCCGGCAAAGCGGCAGGCTTACAATTCGAAAATGTACCAGCTCCTAAAACCGGACGGAGTCCTGGCCGGGCTTCTGTTCAATATTCCACTGAACGAAGACCATCCGCCTTTCGGTGGGAGTGAAAAAGAATATCTTAGCCTGTTTTCAGGGAACTTTCAAATCGATACTATGGAAACAGCCTATAATTCCGTCCCCCAGCGCGCTGGAAATGAACTGTTCGTCAAACTTCAGAAAAAATAATCCACAACACTTGTGTAACAATTGTTACTGATTTCTCCCTCAGCAGGTTATACTTTGGAACCAACTAAAGACCACTTAACATGAAAACGCATTACGAAGTTCTGATCATCGGTGGTGGAACCGCAGGAATCATGACGGCAGGACAACTTCTCAAAGAAGACCCAAAAGCAGACATTGCCATTATCGAACCGGCAGAAACGCACTACTATCAACCCGCCTGGACGCTGGTTGGTGCCGGAACCTACGATTTTAACAAGACCGCCAAGCCTATGGCAAGCGTAATGCCCGCTGGTGTGGATTGGATCAAAGACTACGCAACCGGTATGAACCCGGAGATGAATTCGGTTAGCACAAAGAATTCGGGATCGATCAATTATGATTACCTGGTGGTGGCTCCGGGACTTATTATGGATCCATCCATGATCGAAGGTCTGCCGGAAGCACTCGAACAAGGGATCGCCTGTAGTAATTATATCGACCCGGAATTTACCTGGGAAACGATCAAAAACTTCAAAGGTGGAAATGCCGTGTTCACTCAGCCAACCACCCCGATCAAATGTGGCGGGGCTCCGCAGAAGATCGCTTACCTGGCTGCGGATTATTTCAGAAAGAAGAAAATGAGTGACGATGTGAACGTGATATTTGCTACCCCGGGATCGGTGATCTTCGGAGTAAAACCTATTCGCGATACACTGATGAAGGTGATCGATCGCTACGGGATTCACTTCCGGCCGTTCTATGCACCCTTCCGAATTGATGTAAAGGAGAAGGTGATTCACTTCAACCACACGGCTTCAGAAGAGAATCGCTGCATTATCAACGAAGACAATGAGATCAGCGAGGTGATGGGCGGTGATGCAGACATTAGTATTCCATTCGATATGCTGCACATTGCTCCACCACAACGCTCTCCCGATTTTGTGAGGGACTCCGTACTCTCCAACGAGGCAGGATGGGTGGACGTGGACATTCACTCCATGCAGCATGTGAAGTTCAGGAATGTATTTGCCCTGGGTGACGTGGCGGCACTTCCTACAGCTAAAACAGGAGCAGCCGTGAGGAAGCAGGTACCTGTCGTGGTAGACAATCTTTTAAAGCTTCGTGCGAACCAGGAGGCTACAAATGCCGATTATCACGGCTATTCTTCTTGTCCGCTGGTAACGGGTTACGGCAAGATGGTCCTGGCCGAATTCAACTACAATGGCGAATTTACACCAGATCCCAAGCTAAAACGCATGCTGATATTCAACAGTGCCAAAGAGCACTGGAGATTGTGGTACCTGAAAAAATATCTCCTTCCGAAACTTTACTGGACGAAGATGATGAAGGGGAAAAGAGTTTGATTTTTGAATGATTGATTGGTTAAAAGTCCAAGTTCGGAATCGATCCTCCGTGATTGGTTCCCGTATTGGTTAGTTAGTTGATAAAAGCGCTCAATTTCTTGAGCGCTTTTATATTTTCAACCGTTTCTGTTAGAAACTGTACTGCGCGTAAGCACTAAAATTCCTACCCGGATCATTGAGTGGAACCCTGCCAAAATCGGCCTGGTTCACAAATGAAAAATTCAGGTGATCGTTGTAAGTCTCATCAAAAATATTGATGACAGCTGCGCCCACCGTTAGCGAATCAAACGCCTTGAAACCACACCTGAAATCCAGCGTCTGGTATCCGTCGGTAATGGTTTCCCCAAAGCTTGGTGCGATATCAGACTGTTCACTAACGAGGTTCAGTTGCAGGTTCGCCCAGTAGTTCTCCTTTTCGATCCCGCCAGCAAAACGGGTTCTGAGAGGAGGCGTAAGTGGCAGAGATTCATCCAGGTCCTTATTTTTTGTATCTACATAGGCTATTTCAGAACTAAGGAAAAAATCATTCATAAAATCATACTTCACAGAAGCTTCGAACCCATAGCGGGACGCATCATCCAAATTCCTGAAGACCTTAGGATTAACAGGCTCCATGGTTGGATTGAACTTTCGAGTAAGCGTAGGATCTATGATTCCCATGATATAATTTTCGAAAATGGAGTAATACACTGAAGCTGAATAGTTCAGCCTGTCACCATTACTTCCCAGGTTCTCTTTTCCATTGAACCCGATCTCGAACTGGTTGTTCACCTCGGCTTTCAGATCGGGATTTCCGATATACTCGAACGGATCCTGTCCAACAGTGAAGTGGTTGATGAACCGCTCGATCATATTTGCAGAGCGCACTCCTCTTCCGTAGGCTGCTTCAAGAACAAACGAATTGGAAAAAATCTTCCTCCAGGATACCGTCCCACTAAAATTGTGCTCGGATCGGTCGGCCAGGTTGTACATGGCCGCGAAATCGGCCTCCGGATCATCAATCGAACTACGCACGAGATCGTACCGCATTCCAAGTGTAAGAATTGAGGTTTCATCGAAAGACCATTTTCCTTCGGCAAACAGGCCGTAGTCGTCAACACGTGAATCCTGCCAAACCTTATCGGTAAAAACCATTGGGGTTGGCAAAGGTTCACCCATCATATTCATCTTCACCACGCGGGTTCTGGAACCATCTCTTCCCACCAGGTTAGCATCCACACCGGTGTACAGGTCGAGGTTTTCAGCAGGAGCGAGTTTTACTTCCACCTTCCCCCCTGCAGTTACAGCATCGATGGAGCTGCTGGCTTCCATCCTAACGGAATTCGGCCTGCGGAAATTGGTCATAAGGTGATCCACATAACTGTAAAACAACTTGGCGTTCACATGCTTCACAACACCTTCATCAACCTCCAGTTTGTAGTCCAGGGAAGCAATACTGCTGTCATCGTATTCCGTGTCCATGGGCAATCCGGCATGCAGTACGTCCCTTCCGAAGGACTGTCTGAAATGCGCCTGGATCCGCTGATTATCGGTTAGGTTATACCCAACCTTTACTCCGTAATCGATACTTCGGAAGGAAGACGGTATCTCCGTGCCGTCACCATCCTCGTAATTTCCAAAATCGCGATATCCGTAATTTCCGGATATGTCGAAACGGTCTTCCACGTAACGAAGTTTCAATGCTGAAACCGACGCTCCGCCGTTAGACTCGTATGAGGTAGAAACCTGTCCGTGCAGTCCTCTTTCCCCGTATTCTGTCCTACCGGTGATCAGGTTCACGATCCCCCCGAATGTTGCTCCGTAACGAACCGTGAACGGACCTTTTACGATCTCGATCTTCGATATTTCCTCGGGGGAAACATGGGTTGTGATGGGGTCCATCCTGTTCGGACAGGCATGCATGACCTTTGTTCCGCCGTCGTACTGAACATTCAACTGCTCGTACTGAGAAGCACGAAAAGCCGGGTCGATAGCGTAATTCCCGCGTTTTACTACGGAAAACCCGTTGATATCGCTAAAGAGATCTGCGACGTTCTTCGGTTGAACAATTTTACTTGCGCTTTTATTTGATACTAAATTGTGAATGGGGTCGGTTCGCAGGTTGCCACTCACGAATACCTCCTCCAAATGCTGGATGGCGGTGAGATCGGTGATGGTATCTTTTTGCACAGGTTCTTTCTCCTGGCCATAGGATACAGCCATCACCAGCATGCAGCAAAGCATGCCAATAAATCTTTTCATTAGAAATTAAATTTAAGTCAGTGATATTTCAGGCGATCGGTTCGATCACCACTTTTAAGATGTGTTATGAGATCACTGAATTCGGCGGGTGGAAAGTCCCGGAAGGGTGAAGAAAGGTATAGCTATTCTTATAATTATCGAAACCGCCGGAAGCTACCGAAATCGAGCCAAATTTGTACTCTTTCCCTTTCTCCAATATAAGTTGAAGGTCCTTGTACTCTATTTCCGGCAATGGGGCGTTGTTCTCCTTCTTTTCCTTGCTAACCACCTTCTTCAGGTAACACTTACCGTTACACTGCAACTCGGGCTTGTCCTTATTTTCACACAGCTTTTCAGTAAAACCCCCGGGATCGAGATAATAATATACGTAAGTGAAAGAAATTCTCATACTGCTGAAGAGCAGTGAGAATACAACTGCAATGTTTAAAAGGTGTTTTGCAATAAACATCAGGACAAAAATAATATCCTGATATTAATTCGAGGTGATAAATGTCATGACTTTTTCTGAATTATACATTTCTGTTACTGAAGTACTCCCGGCAAACAATAGTAACAATAGTTACCGACCAGGGTAACATTGGTTACTGACTGGCGCCTGCCTCACGAAGTATTTTTGCTCAAAACATGAATCAGTGAGAATTTTAACAAGCATACTTTTAGTTTTTCTGATCACGGCAACGGGCTTATCGCAGGAAACACGCACCCTGAGCAAACAGGATTTCCTTCAGCATGTCCTGGAAAACGGTAACCTGCTGAAGATCGAAGCCCAGCATGTGAAAGAGGCCAAAGGGGACCTCAACCAGGCCAATGCCGTCTTCCTGCCGTCCATTTCGGCATCCTATACCGGGATCACGACCACAAACCCATTGATTGCCTTTGGTTCCAAGCTGAACCAGGAGGTCCTAACCCCAAGTGACTTCGACCCCCAATTACTGAACAATCCGGAGCGTATCGACAACTTCTCCACCAAGCTGGAGATCCGGCAGCCACTGATCAACATGGACGGCTTCTTCCAACGAAAAGCAGCCAGGTCGAAATACGAGGCCGCCCAATACAAAGCCGAACGAACAAGGGACTACCTGGAGTTACAGGTAGAGGAAAAATACATGCAGCTGCAACTGGCCTACAAAATGGTTGAGGTGATTGAACGCTCCGGGGCAGCTTCCGAAGAAAACCTGAGGATAGCAAAGAACAGTTTCGACCAGGGCCTGCTGCAACGTTCGGACCTGCTGGCAGCAGAGGTACAGGCCATGGAAATGGAAAACAGGTTGCGCTATGCCCAAAGTAATGTAAAGAATATCTCCGGGCAACTTTCTGTCCTCATGAATGACAAAGAGGACGTTGTGTTTCATCCCGCCGATAAACTGGAACCTGCCGGTGAAGTAATTGCGATGGATTCGATCTCTTCGGAACGGGCCGATATCCGCGCCATGCGGGCGGCGACAACAGCTTATGAACAACAATACAGGTCTAACAAGATGTCCTTCCTCCCCCGTTTGAATGCCTTCGGAAGTTATGAACTCTACGACAACGAGTTCCTGCAGGCCGATGCCAACGGTTACCTGGTGGGGGCTCAACTGAGCTGGAATCTGTTCGACGGAAACAAACGCATCGCGAAGACCGGCAAAAGCAAGGCGGCCTATGAGCGATCCAACCTCGAATACGAACAATACCTGGCGGAAAGCAGGCTCGAACTGGAAAAAGCCTACCGTATGCTGAACGATGCCGGCAACGAACTGATTCTTTCGGAAAAAGCCCTGAACCAGTACGAAGAGTCACTGCGCATAAGAAAAAACCGCTTCAGGGAAGGCCTGGAACGAACCAGTGACTTGCTCTTTGCCGAGGCAAAGTTCGCAGAGAAACAACTCGATTATCATCAAACCGTATTTCAGTACAACTACGCCCTGGCGTATGTGCGATTCCTGACAAAAAAATAAAACCATGAAAAAGATCATACTATCACTATTGGCAGCAAGCATGCTCCTCGGTTGCGGGGATAAAACCGACACCGCCCTGAACAACGACACCGAAGTTGTAAGAGTGCAGATTCAGCATGTGGCTAACGGGCAGGACAGTCCGTATCTCAGTACCAGCGGGATCGTGGAAGCGGCGAACAATGCGCAACTCAGTACCCGCATGATGGGCCACGTGGAAAGGGTTTACGTATCCACGGGCGATAAAGTTAAAAAAGGCGCCTCCCTGGTCCGGGTGAACAGTGCAGATCTTTCTGCCAAGAGCGCACAGGCAAACGCCATGATAACCGAAGCGCAGGCGGCCTATAACAATGCCGAAAAGGACCTGCAGCGTTTCCAGGCGTTGTTCAACGACAACAGCGCTTCGCAAAAGGAACTGGACGATATGCGCTCACGCTTTGAAATGGCGCAGGCCAGACTGGAAGCTGCCAGGCAGATGAAGAACGAGGTAGGTGCTCAATATGCATACGCCAACCTCAGCGCGCCTTTCAGTGGTGTGGTAACCGGGGTCTTCATAGACGAAGGCGACCTTGCCAACCCGGGTGTGCCGCTGGTAGCCATCGAAGCACCGGGAACCTTCGAGGTAAGCACGCGAGTTGCCGAGAATGACATTCAGAAAATAAAAAAAGACTCAAAGGCCACCATCCTGGTAAAGGCACTGGACACTACCCTATCCGCAACCGTTTCCGAAGTAAGCAGCTCCGCAGCCATAAGCGGCGGTCAGTTTGTGGTTAAGGCGATAGTAGAAAAAGCTCCTGAAAATTTAAGATCAGGTATGTACGCCACGGTACAGTTTCCGGTGGAAGGCGACACCATGAACGCCCCCATCCTCATTCCGCTGGAAGCCGTGGTTGAGCGAGGACAACTAAGGGGAATTTACACGGTGAGTCAACAAAACACCGCCTTGCTGCGCTGGGTAAGGCTTGGCCGAACCTACGGTGAACAGGTGGAAGTACTTTCGGGGCTCTCCGGGGAGGAATCGTTCATTGTCTCTTCGGAAGGGAAATTGTTCAACGGCGTTAAGGTTCAAATTCAGTAAAAAATGAAAGAAGGATTAGCAGGAAAGATCGCCAAAGGATTCATAGGTTCCAAGCTCACTGTATTGCTGATGATCGTTTTTATGGTCATCGGGGTATACAGCTCGTTCCTGATCCCTCGGGAAGAGGAACCACAGATCGATGTGCCCATGGCCGATATTTTTGTTGGGTATCCCGGTGCGAGTCCGACAGAGGTGGAAAGCCGGGTGATCAAACCCCTGGAAAAGCTTATCTCCAACATCAAAGGAGTGGAATACGTTTACTCCACTTCCATGAAGGAGCAGGGAATGGTGATCGTTCAGTTCTACGTTGGGGAAGATATCGAGCGTTCCTTCGTGAAGCTCTACAACGAGATCAACAAGCATATGGACCTCATGCCCGAAGGTGTGACCTTCCCGCTTGTAAAGACCCGTGCCATAGACGATGTCCCGATGCTGGGGCTTACCCTTTGGAGTGAGAATTACGACGACTACCGCCTGCGGCAGATCGCCCAGGAACTGGCCGATGAAATCGAGAAGATCAACGATGTTTCGGCTACGCATAGAATTGGAGGTCGGGAGCGCGAGATACGCGTAGTGCTGGACAAGGACAAGATGGCGGCCAGCGGACTTGATTTCCTGGAGGTGGCTAAAATGATAGGCACCAACAACCAGCAGCTGGACGCAGGCAGTTTCAACAGCGGCGACAGTGAGATCAAAGTGAAGACCGGGAAATTCCTTCAGAGTCGCGATGATGTAGAGAACCTCATCGTGGGCAGCATGGGTAACCAGCCGGTTTACCTGAAGCAGATCGCTTCGGTGCTGGACGGCCCGGAACTGGCCGATAATTACGTTTCGCTGGGGTTTGGTGGTGAAAGTGTTCTTGCTGAAGAATTTCCTTCGGAATACCCGGCCGTGACCATTTCAGTAGCAAAACGAAAAGGAGCGGATGCCATGAAGATCTCCGATATCATCCTGGAGAAGGTGGATTACCTCCGAAAAGACCTCATCCCAGATGATGTACAGGTGGAAGTAACCCGAAACTACGGCGAAACCGCTTCCCAGAAAGTTTCCGAACTATTACTGCACCTCATCGGTGCCATCATAGCCGTGACCCTGGTGGTAATGCTGGCCATGGGATGGCGCGGCGGACTGGTAGTATTCCTGTCGGTTCCCATCACCTTTGCCCTAACCCTGCTGAGCTACTACATCCTCGATTATACCCTCAACCGGATCACGCTGTTTGCCCTGGTATTTGTTACGGGTATCGTGGTGGACGACTCCATCATCATCGCCGAGAACATGCACAGGCACTTTAAGATGAAGCGCCTGCCCTTCAAACAGGCGGCACTCTATGCCATCAACGAAGTGGGGAACCCAACCATACTGGCAACCTTTACGGTGATCGCTTCGGTACTGCCAATGGCCTTTGTTTCGGGGCTCATGGGACCGTATATGTCTCCAATGCCTATAGGTGCGTCTATCGCCATGCTGCTGTCGCTTTTCGTAGCACTCACCATTACACCATATCTCGGCGTGCTGTTTCTGAGGGAGCGCGAGAAGACTTCAGCAAAGAAAAAGGAGCACAAAGCTCTGGAAGACACATGGATCTACAGGATCTACGAAAGACTGGAACGCCCCCTTATCGAAAGCAAGAAGAAGCGGTGGCTGTTCCTGGGGATCACTTTTATCATGCTGCTGGGTTCGGTGGGATTGTTCTTCACGAAATCCGTTGCTGTGAAGATGCTTCCTTTCGACAATAAGAACGAATTCCAGGTGGTGATCGACATGCCCGAAGGCAGTACCCTGGAGCGTACGGCTGCGGTGGCCGGGGAGATCGGGCAATTCATCCGTACACAACCGAATGTGGTGAACTACCAGACCTATGTTGGAACATCGGCACCGATTACCTTTAACGGGTTGGTGCGCCACTACGATCTGCGCGGTGGGAGCAATGTGGCCGATATACAGGTGAACCTAACCGACAAGCACGACCGGGACGAACAGAGTCACGGGATCGCAAAGACCTTCAGACCGGGTATTCAGGCCATTGCGAAGAAATTCGGCGCGAATGTGAAGATCGTCGAAGTACCGCCGGGACCCCCGGTGCTGTCTACCATTGTTGCTGAAGTATACGGTCCCGAATACGACACGCAGATCGAGGTGGCCAATGCGGTTCAGGATATATTAAAGAACACGGATGACGTGGTGGATATCGACTGGATGGTTGAGGCGGACCAAACCGAATTCGACTTCGTGATCGATCGGGAAAAGGCTATGTTATACGGAATCTCGCCACAGCAAATCACTCATACGATGCGCACGGCTTTGTCCAGCACACCTGTTTCACACCTATACGACGAGACCGCCACCAACCAGGTAGGCATTCAGCTCGCCCTGGAAGAAAAAGAGGCTTCGGACCTGGCTTCGCTGCGCGCCATTCAGATCCGCTCACAGCAAGGGAATATGGTGCCACTGGGTGACCTGGTGGAGATCAGGGAAGGGACGATAGAAAAAAGTATCTTCAGAAAGAACCAAAAGCGAGTGGTCTACGTAATGGCCGATATGGCGGGGGAACTGGAAAGCCCTGTTTACGCTATACTGGGCATGAGTGATAAGTTACAGGAGATCCCCCTTCCGAAGGGATATAAAATGGACGAATTGTATATCCGACAGCCGGATTTCGAAGATAATTATACAGTAAAATGGGATGGGGAATGGCAGATCACGCTGGAGGTATTCCGGGATCTCGGGATGGCCTTCGCCGGGGTAATTGTAATCATTTATATGCTCATTGTGGGCTGGTTCCAAAATTTCAAGGCGCCGGTAGTGATGATGGTTGCCATTCCTCTCTCCCTTATCGGAATTGTGCTTGGCCACTGGATGCTCGACGCTTTCTTTACGGCCACCTCCTTTATCGGGATGATCGCCCTGGCAGGGATCATGGTGCGGAATTCGGTGCTGCTGATCGACTTTGTCAACCTGCGGCTGGCGGAAGGAGTTCCGCTGAAGCAGGCGGTGATAGAAGCCGGCGCGGTTCGGACCACTCCTATCCTGCTTACGGCCGGAACGGTGGTGATTGGTGCCTTTGTGATATTGTTCGACCCAATTTTCCAGGGGCTGGCGATCTCGCTGATGGGTGGTACCATAGTTTCCACGGTACTGACATTGCTGGTAGTGCCGCTGGTGTATTATTTAATTGAACGAAGAAAACACACAACATGAAATTAGTGATCGTAACTGCCGTGTCTGAATTTCGGGATACGGTAAAGAAATTATTCGGGAAGGCCGGGATAGAGCGATACAGCGGCTCGGAGATCGAGGGTTACAACCAGGTAGCCTCGGTGGCCGCGCAGACCGGCTGGTTCCAGGGTTCTGCTTTCGGGGCCGATTCGGAACTGTATTTTTCCTTCACCGAGAGTGAAAAGATAGACCTGCTGTTCGAGCAGCTCGAACAATTCAACCATACCCTGGAGACCAACAACCCAATACGGGCCGCGGTGATTCCTATTGAAAAATTCATTTAAAAAGATAATTCGATGAGAGAACGATATATACGCATCATTGCAGGATCACTGATCCTGATCAGCATCATACTGGCGATAAAAGTTAACATCAACTGGTTATGGTTTACCGGTTTTGTGGGTATTAATTTGTTTCAATCCGGAATCACCAAATGGTGTTTGATGGATGATATTCTGAAGAAGTTGGGGGTGAAATAAGAACCTTCAACTATAACATCGATAGTTGTGAGGCCCCGGTTTTTTAATGTTTATCCGCATGAATGCCATTATGATCCTAGCTTGACGAGGGAATCCACAACAAGGTTTTCACGAATCCAGACAAATACTTACCCGCCTTTTCATGAATCACCATTGATGCTCATGGATTTTCCAAAATGAAGAATTTTCAGTGTTTATTTTGGTTATATGAAGGTCTACCTCTATCGCTTTTATCACCGAGGCCATAACTGCTTGGGAATACGTTTTCAATACAACACCCGGTTGCAGGAGATCGTTAGAGCTATCCCTGATACGAATTTCAGTCGTACCCATCGTGTTTACTACGTTAGGGAAGATATATGCTCTTTCGGGCAACTCTATGCCATGCTCAGAGGGTATAATGTTGATGTGGATTACTCGGAAATATCTGGGAGTCAAAAAATGATCATATCACGGAGGACAACGACCAAGCCAACTCCAAGGGTTTTACCTACAGCCAAGCAGGAACTTTTTCTGAGCTATGTAAAATATCTGGAGGGGCTGCGATTTAGTGACAGTACGATTGGGGTTTACGGACATTTTGTTTTTGAATTTCTGAAATACACAAAGAGCAAACCTTATGATCTGCTGAACAATGAGGATGTGCGTCATTATATTGAATGGGCTGTGAAAACAAAGAATTATTCGATTAGCAGTCACCGGCAGATCACCGGGGCAATGAAGCATTTTGCATTTTTTTGTCCGGAGTGCGCTATCGATCCATATAGCTTAAAGCGCCCGCGTAAGAGCAGGATACTGCCAATAGTATTGAGCGAATCGGAAGTCATTGACCTTTTGCGGTGTACCCGAAACCTCAAACACAGAACTATCTTAGCTCTTTTGTATTCTTCAGGATTGCGCGTGAGTGAATTATTGAATTTAACCCCGGGTTGTTTTGATATTGACAGGCGGCAACTGCGGATCTTCAGTGCTAAAAACCGAAAAGACCGGGTTGTCATTATCGCAGAGAGTATTCTACCATTATTGAATAACTACGTGTTGAGCTATGGCCCAGGTGAATATTTCTTTGAAGGGCAGCAGGGAGGCCGATATTCTGCAGGGAGTATCCGGCAGTTTCTGAGGAAGAGTTGCAAGTTGGCCAAGATCAAAAAAAGAGTAACACCACATACTTTGCGTCATAGTTACGCCACACATTTGCTGGAGCAGGGTACGGATATCCGTTTAATTCAGGAATTGCTGGGACACAGTAGCCCGGAAACCACTATGATATATACGCACGTAGCACAAAAGAACCTATTTGATATTCGGAGTCCGTTGGACACTGCCTTGCTACATGTTCCTCCCGAGGCTAAAGACAACCCAAACCTTCTCTTATCCCGGAAATTGTAGTGGATATTTTTGTATTTTGTCTTCATATAACAAGTTGTAGCACATTTGACAAAACTGAAATGACAGAAGAAAATATTAAAAAATCTTGGCGAAATTTATTAACACCATTTATAATTGGAGTTGTAGTTTTTATCGTGTCAATTTTGTTTCACCGATTAGGAAGTAAAAGACCAACACCACAAACAATTAGTCTATTTGGATGTGTTTTCGGAATTGTATTTATGGTTTTTCCAGGAATAAAAATGATAAAATTTAAAAAGTATCTTAAAGACCTTAATAATAAATGAAATCTGAATTAAGATATATTGAACTTAAAAGTGGATTTGGAGATAACGGACCAGCTTGGATTGGAATGGCAGAATTTTCAAAAACTGGAAGAACTGTTTATTTCAACGGAAAGGCATTTAAGAACTCAAACGCTCGTGGAATATCTGGAAACTACTATGACATAGAAAATGGAGACGAATACTGGATTTCTGGAGTTAAAAAAAACGGAACGGATAGACATTGGGCTGGTGGCGGAAAAATAATGATTGACCGAAAAGTAGTTGACCATTATTTAAGTCAAGTTGATTTTAAGCAATTGGACAAAAATCGATTTGAATTAATTGATATTAAACCAACTGACAAACAAAAATTTGCGGAGTTGGAAAATGAAAAAATAGAATAAAAAACGTGCTACAACATTGGCTATAAACAATTGCTATTACGGGCTTATCCTGAAAATTCCGCAGGAATTTTCAGCTTGTCGTGTACTTGCAAAAGTCCGTGCTAACCCACGCAACTGTTCATAGCCGAGACCGTTACCTGCAAATGCGAAAAACGATACTCATACTACTAATTCTGACTATTAATCTGACTTTTTCACAAAGTGCGGAATCGGAATTTCGCAAATTGACAGGAAATTTAGTTGAGGAAAACGGACAGCCACTTCCTGGACAAACAGTTATGGTTAAAGGAACGGAAATCGGAACAACAACGGATTTTGATGGGAATTTTTGTTTGATAATACCAAAAGACAAAACCGTTTTTATCGAATTACCATTCTGTTTTGACCAGATATTTCGTGAAATAAAACCAACAGACAACACAATTGAACTGAAAATCGGAAAGGATAAACGAAAATCAAAAAAGGCGACTCGAAATTGGAAAAAAGTAAGAGCGGAATTGAATACTGAACTAAATAAAATATATAATAGTACGGAATATAAAACTGCGGAGAAAAACATCTGCAGGTAACAATGGCTATAATTCAGCGTGGCTTAATGGTTAATCTAACGAACTTTTCTTACTTTTAACAATCTGATTTCTCTGCGGACAAATCCTGCGGATTTATCCACGCCGAAATCATAGCCAAACCGTTAGCAAACATATGACAAAACCAACCAAAATTCTACTAACTTTAATATTTGCGCTACTAATTTTTAGTTGTTCGAACAAAAAGCAAATTGCGGAATTTGAAT
>JAUIIU010000038.1 GCA_030431695.1 Bacteroidia bacterium
CATTACTATTAGCTGGTATATTTATGGTTAAAAATGCAGGGTAATAACCGTATGCAGGTCGCTGGTAAAATCTATGTGTTGCACTAATATCTCTTGCAGTTGACATATATCCAAAATCGACAAAATTAGTGCCTTGGATGTATCTTATCATTTCTAGATAATTACATACTCGGTAAACAGTAATATCTTCTAGAATACTTGAATCAGCGAATGCTGAGTCTAAAGTGTAAATAAATTGATTCATTTGGTTGCCTAGATTAAGATTTGCTCTCAACAAGGCATTTAATTGAAAAGTAAATCCAGTAGCAGGAAGATTGATAGAATCAATGTTTTCAGTATTGCTTCTTACATAAGATTCAACACTATTCTTTTGTTCATCCGATAATTCAATTATACACATCAGATTCCTTTATATCCATTATCAGTTTTTTCAACTTTTCCAATATTAATCAGCCAAAGCAACCGGAAATTGACTTGTGCAAGTGTGCTCCACTCAACGTCAAAATTCTCAACTATGTATTCAAGTACTTCTTGGTCAGACTTTTCTTCTGGACTACTTAATAGAAATTGATGTACTTCTTCAAAGGCCAAAATATTTGCTGAAATGGTTTGAAATAGAAAATCAAGATTCTTTTCATCTCTATATTGATTTCCCGCAGAGGTTAGAGTACACACTCCATTTTCAAAGTCTATCAGTCCCATATTCTTGGGCACGTTTAAATAGCCATTGGCAGTTTTCTTTGATGAAACATTGTCAAACGATTTTACAAACCATTCTACCAAATCCGCTCTCGAACTTTTCTTTTCCACAATTCGATCTAAAAGTTGATCTAGAGTCTCAACATAAGAGTATATACCTCCAGGCAGTGGCCAGATGGATCGACTTTTGTTCTCGCTACCTTTTAGCGTAGTATCACTTAATTCATTTTCAAAAAGTTCAGTGTCTATTGAGTAAACGCTTACTGTATCTTCTTTAACACCAACCTTGTATTTGAAAAGTAATTCAATCAATTTCTTACCATTCACCAATGCAACTGGCATTTTATTAGTAGCCTTCGACTCATTGATAGCGTCTTTTGTAAAATCAGATGTGGTGATAATCAATCCCCTCTGATCAACTTCAGCGCTACCTCTTAATTGAGTAATGTATTTGCCAGAGATATTGTTCCCTGTTTTATATCGCTTAACTTGGATGACGGTTTTAACATTCGTCAATCCACCAACGGTCAAGTTTCCAACTACATCTATTCCTTTGTCTCCACTACGTTTGGTAACATCTACATTCTCATAACCAATTTTGCGTAATAATTCTGCGGTCAAATATTCGAATTGAAAAGGATCCATTTCTTGAATCTTTTCAATCAATTTCTTTTTAACCAATTCGTTCTGGTTTTGAATTGCCAATAGTGGTGATTTGGCTGATTCTGTTTGCTTCTTTAAAGCAAACATACCTCTTCCCACTTTTTTAAATTTAGAAGAGGAATTGTTATTGATATCCGTGTAAAGTTGAGCTGCCATTGTAGCTTCAGGTGTTGCTCCTGAAGTTTCGATTAACTCTTCATCCAAGGCAATCTCAGTAATTTCTTTTGCTGAAAGCGGTTCCTCGAGCTCCTTTAATATCTTAATTGCTGCTTCCTTGAATGATAGTTTCTTCATGTTCTTTTTTAATTAAGCACAACGTCCACAGCTATAAATTCGGCGATTGGACAGCAGTTTTGGGTACTTTTTTAAAACCCAAAAGCACTGCTGTCTGGGTTTAAATTTATAGTGGACACGTTAATTTATGAAAAGGTAGTCAAATCAGCTCAATTTGAGCTGATTTATAGCCAATGGTGGCGGTTGTGCTTAAATTGATTGTTCAATCATTTACACCCATCATGAAGGAATCTTTCTTTATCCATACACCGATCTTGAATCCACTAATGATATTTCCGGACATAGAAATACCGCCTATATTCATTTCGTTGCCTGATGTGTCAATAAGAATAGGGGTGGGGGAGTTAGTGCATTTTACAAAATATCCATCGGGGGTATATAACTCTGCGGTCGTCTTAAAAGCATCTCCTGTTTGTTGCTGAATTTCAAAAAGTGTTTTTCCGTCCATTTCGCATACCCATAGACTTTGATGTTTCTCGATCTTTAGCCCTGTCTTTTTACCTTCATCGGTCAAAAAAAGTCTATTGCCGACTGCTTTTGCCAAATATGTGCCGTCTTGATGATATATGGGAATTTGTGTAGTATACACGATACCATGCTGTTGAACGACCTCAATAAGATTAATATCTTCATATTTCAAGATGATGGGCACATTTATGAAGGTATTTGTTGCTATAGTTACTTTGGGTGATGTTTGAAATATCAGAGTATTTTCCATAATTATTAGTGTTTAAGGTTCGTTTGCATTACCGCCAACGGTTGTATAAAATTACTTGGCGATATGGTCGTATCAAAGTAATGTTACCCCCAGTTATTGTTAATTATTAACATCCCACAAAAAATCCCCGCACTGTCCTCCACCGCGATAGCGGGGGAGAAGTAATGAGGGGAAATTATAGATTAAAATTAGCAAAAAAATCACCAAGTGGCAAGCTTATCCTAATTAAAGAACGAATTTTTGATCCTCGAGTCGTATGGCCATCGCTACCACAGAGACGTTGAACGCATCGGCAAGTGACGTGAATCTTTTGCCCCAATAGTATTTGGCCGATGCAACAAACTTGCTTCGTTCCCTTCGTGACCTGAGTTTTCGCCCATCCCTTACGTTCAAGCCTTCTAAACTTTTAAGGGTATGGTCGAAAATTGCATCTCCAAATCGAACTCGAAAGGCATCAATGAGAAAATCGGACGGTATCAGAAAGTAAGAAGCGAACTTGTTTGCCTCTGTCTCTTTTATATCGTTCTTTCTCTGTTGGAAATTACCATTAAGAGAAAAATCCCTGTGAAGGGTCAGGCCCTTGTGGAAGATCAAATGGCCTAATTCGTGAGCAGCCGTGAAGCGTCTTACCACAATCGGGTAATTCCTGGATATATATACGAATTTCTTATTCTGATCTACGAAACCCGCAACGCCGGAAACTTTAAAGTCAAGTGCCTCTTTTACGGCGTCATCGGAATTGGTATAGAGATAGTCAAAGCCATGCTGAATAATGTCTTCCGCCTCGAGGGCTTCCATAGGATCGGTGATATCAGCTCCATTCCAAATGATTGATCTATACTCCCAGACCATTTTTCGTACCCTATCCGCAAACGATTCAATATATCGTGTTGATCTCTCCTTTTTATCGCTAACCGCATCCGTTATCACCTGAAATTCTCTTTTCAGATTAAATGCAAGTTGTGATTCAGTTTCCAGCGATTCAAACCTTTTGCGGACTTCTACGTCCAATCTATTCAGTCTGACCTTTAGTTCGTTCCGCCTGTCCATCATCCCGATGGTAGTCTCATCACATTCTACTTTAATGAAATTAAGATCAACTATAGATATACAACTAGCTAAGGTTGCTAGTGCACTTTGTAGTGAGACAGAGGAATCACCACGAACTTCATGATAACCTCTATCGAATAATTCGATAGCAATTTCATTCACTTGAGCACACAAATCACCGATTTCCAATGGAATATGGATAGATTCCTTCAATTTTTCGAGCATGTTTATTTTATGCTCACTCTTTTTTACGATTTCCGCCTCCTTTTTCATCCACTTCCAGTGAAATATTACCTCGTCAAAAACATCGGTGTCTTCTTCCAAAAGCTTTACCAGGCGGGGTATGTATTCGGTATCTAAGCGAGTTTTCTGTTGACCAAACCAAAGTTTTTCTTTAAGATCCTCTATCCTCTTTTCAGAAATTATACCTACTGTTCTGGATAATTGTGCTGCCAACACGCCTACAGTAGCGGCAGCTGTTCCGGCACCTGGTGTTGCATTCCCTTCACCAATTTTCTCTAAGAACTTGATGAGAGAATGCTTTAGCAGGGATTCGTTCTCGTCTTTCTCTTCATTTTCCATAGCGCATAGATTAATATAATATTACCACTACAAAATTACTATCCTTTCATTCTCAATGATTTATGCGCCTCAAAACTTATTAACTAACAGTTGTTAACAATTAACCCCATAAAAAATCCCCACACTGTCCTCCACCGCGATGGCGGGGGAGAAGCAATGAGGGGAGAAATACTTTTTAAAGATAGGGAAAAATGTCTTGATTCGATGTTTGTTGTTCTGTGGCCCAAATTTCCGATATACAAAGCGCCAAAATTCTGAAAGACAAACAAGCAAATATTCCAAAATACTATCCTCCCTAGGTGTCCAAATTCTTGATAGTAACTCCAGGCTACATCTGCTTGAATGAATAGATCGACATCGTTAAATTGGAAGCAAAGTCTACAATCCCCATTATGGCTATTCCGGCTACCAGAACCGGAACATCGGCCCCATGGCCGGAAATTCGTGCGGTAATAGGGCGGCCTATTGCCAGGAGGTTGGGAATGGTTTTCGCAATGTTGGGCCCCCGCTCAGGATCATCTACCGTAAGTTTACAGTACAAGCCTAACTGAATAGCACCCCAAATTGATGTAAATATCGATTCCACCTTACCCTCTGGTTTGACAAGAACAAAGAAGAAATCCATTAGGCCGTCTCCTGCCAATTCCAATGTCCATATCTGCGCCTGGAATTCGGCCGATTTAGGATCCGATGGCTCCGGACATTGGGGATCACCGGTCTCCGGTTCAACGGCCCAGGGAAATGAGAATACCAGCCCCAGGATATTCAGTGTACATTCGGCAATGGAAAGTCCACGAAGGGCAATGGGATCCAACTCACCAAGTTCGGTGGCTTCTTCCATAATGGCTGCCGTGTCCACAACAGGTTTAAACAGCATCAGTAACAAATAATTTATCCCCGAAAGGCAGTTGAATACCGAAGCGACATTTGAAGGTGGTTCGGCAAGCTCCCTAGTAAACTTTTTACCCGGAGGTATCAAGCCTGATTTCTGTTGTAGCATTTCGGCAGTGAAATAAGCCTTAAACGAATTTAATGCCTGAGTATCGGTAAAGGGTGGTTCCTTTTTGGCAATCGTATACACAATAGTGCCGGGTGCCGCGACCATTATGGCGATAAGGTCGATATACCTGAATGGAAGATTCTGCTCACCGGTAACGAATTCGTAGATCTCCGAAACCAATGGAATATAAAATGGATTGTTTATGAATTCCCGAATCGAATGTATGATGGAAGCAATCGCATCAAATATGTCATCTAAGAAGCCCTGAATCTTTTTCAGAGCCCACAATGCAATGCCTTTCATTAGCTCCAACAAGCTTGTCATGGCCAGTTGAAGGAACTGGTCCGGCTTGTCCTTGATCTGATCAAAATAGTGTTTGGCATTTTCGAACGAATCCGATGAAGAAAAGGATTCCGATAACGCATTCGCCGATGCGATCACGTTTTCAAGTCCGGAAATGACCGGCATAAAATTGTGATCGGCGTTCTTGTGATTATTGATATATCCGTTGGCTATCAGGTTGCTCTCTACCTTGTTTTCGATCTGTGTATCGGGATTGGCGGTTCCTTTACTGCCTATTTCACCAATGGTTTCACCGGGCAGCAGCGTCTCTTGATAGTCTTCAATTATTTTTTGTAGTTGCTCCCCAAAGGTGTTTATGTTATCATCTATGTACCTCTTTTTGATCAAGAGTGTTGATTCCTCCATAAACTTCAGCATTTCATTAATGGTATGAACTGCGGCGTCTTTGGTGCGCAATATGCTTTCCCAGTTAAAGATGGTCCCTAACCAATGGAGGAGATCATCAAAAAATACTTCAACCCTGTGAAAAAAGGCCGCAACAGATTGAAAGACCTGTTCCACCAGTGTTACGATTCCGTTCCAGACGTACTTCACTCCGTCAATCAGCACGTGGACTGCTGTTGAAATGGCATCAATTATTGGGTCTACCACAATGCTTACCAGCTTACAAACGCCATTTTTGATCATTTGCCATAATCCGCCCCAGTCCACAGAACCGCCAAGAAATAGCTCGATATCAGGGTGCAGTTCATTGCTTTGTGTGATAAGTGCCCTGGCCGATTTACTGGTATGTCGGGTGTAAACAGGCAGTCCATCTTCATTGAACGACAGCTCCCAGCTAGGAGGCGCCATTGCGCCAAATCGGATTAACTGTGGTTGCCCAAAGGCCTCTGCGTTGGCATGATGACAGTGTGCGCCGGATACAACACGAGAATAGTTTCCGTGATTCTTCTTGCCGTAGACTTTGGCTGTTGCCGTTATGGAATCCATGGAACTGTTCAGCGCTTCTGCCATGCTTTTAACTGCGGAAGGATCTCGAAACTTGCCTTTTAGTAGTGGCCCGTTGGCTCCCTGGGCTTCCAACAGATCGACGTCGGTCACTGTGGCAAATTCATCGCTCAGATAACCGTTTGCCTGGATGCCTACACCTTTGTCGTCATCCATATATTCTGTAGATACATGGAGAAGCGAGGTCGAAATGTCGTACGTTTTGGAAATAAGTGTGACTATACCCGCGCCGTTTGCCTTGACCTCCACCGGTACATTGGTTCTCATAATATGGCCCTTGCCATTTATTATGAGATTCTGATTCGAACTGCTCCAGATTTTCACCTTGGCGCCCGGTCTCAATAGCCCTTTTTTGTCAAATACAGTAACCTCGGTACTAAAACTGTTGAATTCCCTAATTTTTCTTTCTTCCTTGATTTTCTCCTCATATTGTATTTCGGTAGTAAACCATTTGGTGGTCTTCGGGTCCTGATATATTCTGTATAATTTGTCTTCGGTGCTGGTTGCAAATACGATTGGTACACCGTCACCGGATTTAGTAACGGATAGGGTTGTAAATGTGAAAAGGTTTTGAATTAAGTTGAACCCGGACCACTTCTTTTCATCTTTACCGGTGTTTTCAGCCTGGTATAAATAGCCATCTTCCCCAATGGCGAAGACCTGCGGCCTGCCAATGAAATTTGTTGTGCCGGCGATCTCTTTAACCTGGGTGTTTCCAGATACTTTAAGGTTGACCCCGATATTCTTATCCTCCGAGCGCATATAAACAATTGACTTGTCGTCCGCACGAACAGCAAAAACAATATTCTCCAGGCCCGTAGGTGAAACTTTTAAACATTCACTTTCACCAACTTTTGAGAAAATACCGCCATCATTAGTTACCAGAGGTAGAAACTCAACTGCCTTGGCCTGGTCACTGGTATAAACCGAAACAGGTAGTATTGGAGGATATTTACCCTGGGCATAGCGATAATCCATCACGGTCCAGTCTTTGGCTACGAAAAAAATAGAATAATAGCTAGCCCTGGCCCCTGTCACTTTACCCTGTTCTACCTTGAGGGTTACTTGGTAACTCAGTCGGTTTGTGGGCGCAATAGGTGATGTGAAGGTATAGGCAAGCATAGTATGGTCTGAGATCAGCTGATGCGACCTAAGCGTGAGTGTTCCTGCAGGAGGAGGTGGGTAATTATCAATGATCGATTCACCCTTTGCTATTTTCATTACAGTGAAGGGGGTGCCCGGTCCGCCTTCTCTGAATAATGCAACCACGGGAATTGGCAAGTAATTAGGATCCTGGTTGTTCTTTTCGGTTTGTACAATAGCTCCTGGTCCTTTTGCCTCACCAAAATACCCGGCGGCTACTTCTGTTGCCTGAACACCTTCGGGCAGTTCCACCTTCATAATACTCCATGCCGTGTCACTACTCGTATCAGGATAGACGTTATATAGGTTGAAATCCTCGCCTATAGAAAGAACTTCTACCTGGCCGGCCCGATTCTTAAAGGTGGCTATTTGAGTCCCGGCAGCAACTGGATGGCCAACGTGATAATTCTGCATTAATCGTGAGCTTACTGTAATCAGTTCATTGTTCATGTTTCCTGAAATTTATTGTTGGTAAAAACGAATAGATGGCTAGCTGCAGAACAGATTGGGTTCACTTCTATCAGTTAGTCTTCATATTCAACTAGTATTCTGGTATCAAGATACTTACAGATTTGGCCGCTCGCGATAAGGGTAAATACGTAAATTCAGTTCCGGGTAAATTGATGAGGTTTATATGGTCTTCCCTCACATCCCGTAGCGGCGGAAGTTTCGGAAGATCAAGGTTGTAGGTTCACTTGGTGGTGGTATTCAGAATGAAAGGGTCAGCATCCAAAAAAACCCAGGTGCACAGCACCAACTAAACAAATCAACACATCAACAATTTATCTAGGGATAGTAATGCTCAAATAGCAACCAACAAATAACAAATAAGTTCCAATGTTCAATCAACAATTTTGAAATTTGGTGTTTGAGATTTATTTGTGATTTGGGTATTGTGTTTTGAGATTTTTAACTTTAAGTGTAACAAAATCCAGCAACAGACAGTCTATCGTGTATGTCCGGAAAAAACAAAAAGATGACCAGAATCAAATTATCCTTTACATTCCTTGTGCTATTGCCTGCCATGCTGTTTTCCCAGGCGGAAAGTATCATAAACGGTATTAGCATGGAATCGCCCGCTATAATGGTCATGGCGAAGATCAAAGCGATATCCGAAAGCACAAAGCTTATTACGATACAGCAGCCAAGGTTCCCCATGGCGAAGAATTCGGAACAACACCTGCTGGGAACAAACATCAAGACTGAAAATGGCACAATAGACAGGGCGGTGTTTACCTTCGCAGATGACAAACTGGTGTATATCGAAACCCGTGGCAATTCGGAAGAAGTGTTTGTCGCCCACCGATCCGATACTGCCAGGACCTACCTGGATTACAAAGTGTACAGCCGGGAAGGCTTGTTCATCGATACTAAAAAGGATATCACCCACATCCTCACGGATGAAGGCATGCACCTGAATCTCTTTACCTGGGAGAACCCTTATTTTCAACCGGAATATATGACTCCGGCAGAATTCAATAAGGAGGTCCCGGCTTTTCTCGAAATGGGTGCCACCCTGGAGATGATCCGACCGATGCTGGAAGCGAACAGCGCCTTTGTTGTGGAGGAAGAACTGGATGGCGCAGATCCCAATGCACAACTGCAGCTCAATGGGTTTGGCGTGGAATATATGGGCTTTCCGCGCAAGGTAGAGGCCCGTTTCGGCGATGAAATGCTAAACGTGGTGTGGATCCTTACCGGGAAAGGGGAGGAGGACCGTATCAGGCAGGCCCTGGTGGCCGAATTTGGCGAACCTGTCTTCACCAGTCTGGAATGGGAGATCTACAACAACTGGACGGTAGGATTGCGCAAGGACAAACCCGAGGTACTGCTGATGCGACAGGAGATCGGATTGCAATATAAGACCAGCTATTTTAAGCAGTAGGGGCCTTGACAGGTGTGGATACTGTAATACTCAAATAGCAACCAACAAATAACAAATAAGTTCCAATGTTCAATCAACAATTTTGAAATTTGGTGTTTGAGATTTATTTGTGATTTGGGTATTGTGTTTTGAGATTTTGCCATCAGATTCCTCGCTCCACTCGGAATGACAGTGTCGAATAAACAAATCACCGCATCAACAAATCAACAAATCAACAAATCAATGTAGGTAATGAGTTGACTATTCTACCAATATACCAACATACTATCATTCTAAAATACCAACCATCCAACCATCCAATAATCCAACCATCCAACTATCCAACAAAAAAGCCCCACCACAGGGTGAGGCCTTATTATTTTATACGGGTAGTTTATTCTTCGTCTTCCATTTCATCCATGCTGTCTCCACCGCCGCCTCCGCCTATCGGGAAGGTAACGCCGGCCATAGCCTGAACGCCTCTGGTGTAGATGGAATCGGCAAAGTCGGAATCATCCTCTTTGATATCAGTGATACCGCGAAGGAAAGTTCCCTGAAGGAAGATCTTGGTTCCTCCGTCTCCAACCGGGAATGCAAACCCCAGGCCTGCGCCCCAGGACAGGTCGATGGATTTCACATCATCGCTGATGTCCTCATCGGCAGACGCGATAAAGTCGGCAGTCTGTTCGGCATTCATAGTGAAAGCAACACTTGGACCCGCCATGATGTACGGATGTACGTTACCGGCGTCGAAGGTGAACCTTGCAAATACAGGAACCTCGATCGCACTGAGAACCGCCTCGATCTCACCCGGGACATTCTCTACACGGTAGTTCGTACCTTTCCTGAGGTACATAGCCTGGGCGTGAATGCTGAAAACACCTTCAATAGGGAAATTAGCCACCGCACCGGCTCCGAAGTCCAGCCTTGAATTTGGATTTACTTTGTTTCCGGGATCGAATTCAACAGATGTTCCGTTGATTCCCCCGATTACACCCAGCTCGATCTGGGCTTGTGCCGTGAACGTCATACATAGGATGCAAACCACGGCAATTAATCTAGTAATTGAACTCATAATGGTAGTTATTTAAATTAGACATAAGCTCCGATTATGTTACAGCAAACTTTCTCAATGGCCTCTGCCATTCACGTCATCTGTCACACGGCTCCTATCAATTCCAAAGGAGTTATCAACAATTTCTCCTTCCACACACTATTTCACGGACCATTGCGAGAGTTATTACGATAGTGAAGGTAGTGAATTTTTTGATGCTGAACGTCTTAGCCCCAATTATTTACAAAATACAACCCCTGCTTTCAATTGTGAAATAGGGCAATTTGAGGCGATTCTCACTGTACCAAAGTCGAATTTGCGGATAGCATCGTTATGTAGCCGTTAATTATGAGATCAGTAAGAAGAATTCAGTTGTTAATTACTGAAATACGAACTGGAATTACTCCCGCCATTCTGAACGGTTTCCAGGCGATCCTTGAAAATATTGGACATGGCCAGGTCGTCCTTGCGGGCGTAGATCTCCTTAAGGGCGATCAGGGTGTTGACGTCGTTAGGGTTCAATGATTCTGATCTCTTCAGGTGGGGCAGGGCCAGTTCGAAGATCTCCATGATCTCTGCCTTCTTCTTCTCGTATTTTTTCAACCCTTCCGAAGAAAAATCATCCCCAAGCTGCATTAACACCTGGGTCTCAATTGCCGCCTTGTTAAAGTAAAGCGCTCCAATACTGTAGGCAGAAACAGCGTTGTTGGGGTCTTTGGTTTGCGCTTGTTGGTAGTAATTCAGCGCATTGTTGAAATACAGGTTTATAAGGTCGGGGTCGCCTCCCTGGCTTTCGCGCTGGTAAAGGTTGTCATAGACATTCCCAAGGGTGTTATAAAGCGAGACATTATCTGGTTCCTTATCAATGGCTGTTTCCAGCTTGGTCACCAACTTATCCAGTTGGTTGGTACGCAGGAAATGGTTTATCTCGGCAAAAAGCAATCCTACATCATCCGGGAAAAGCTTTCTGCCTTCTTCCAGGTACCGGTAGGCCTGCGCAGGATCCTCCTCCAGCGCAGCAATATTGTACAAGGCCTCATAGATCACAGCTTTTTCATATTTCTTTTGGTAGAGGGCGTCAAAATGTTGCAGGGCTTCCTTGTTCAAGCCAGCGTTGAGAGCGGCCAGTCCGGTTATATAGGCCTGGTCGTTGAAGTCTTCTGCCCTGTCCAGTATACTTTCCTCCCCTGCCGACTTCAACTTCGTATGTGCTTCTATCACAGAATTAAAAAGATTATAACTGCCCTTATAATCACCACCGTCATAGGCGTAGACACCCTCGTTGCTCAAATTTCCCTGGGCAATTCGTATTCCTTTCAGGGCATCTTTGGTCTCGTACTTTTTCTGGGCCAGGTCGCTGGCTTTCGAATGGGCCTCAAACGCGGTCAATGAAGGATATTTCCGTTTCGGAAGTTTTGAAGCGTCTCCAATTCCCAATTGCCGAATCGTAATAGCCTGAGTAGCTATCTCGTTGTAGACGTCACCTTGGAGCAACCATACATCAGCTTCGCCATTGATGCCCGCGTCCATTACAGCCTTGTCTATATCATTGGTAGCTTCAATAAGTTTTGCTGTATTGCCATTGTCCAGCTTGAATATGGTAAATGCCTTCTTGGCCGATTTCATCAATGATTTTCCGTCCTGGGCGGTCACACTTATTGAAAACAGGCACAAAAGCATGAGTGAGGTGCGCTTTACTGTCATGATTTCTGAAGTTTACGTAAATGTAGTAAAATACTCTGCCACAGCACATAGGGCAGATGGCGTATTTCAACTAGTTTACCAGGAACTTCAAACTGGTTGTACCTCTGCTGTCATTTAGCTGAAGTACATAAAACCCGCTTTGTAAATGCTGCGGAATGCGTATCAACGATGGTGGATTCTGAAATTCCTCGGCGAGCAACAGTTGGCCGCCTATGGAGTACACTTTTACCTCCAGGGTTCCAGTAAGCATTGTTTGTCCTGCTTGAAGCAGTATATCACCGTTTACAGGGTTTTTAACCAGTTTGTAGGTATTTTGAAGGGTTACTTCGGAAACAGCCAGGGCCCCGTTTCGAATTTCGTCCAGGGCGAACTGCGCACTGGCAGCCGTGACTTCCACGTGCGATTCGTTTTCCGAAGGAATAAATGTATTCACGAAAGGAGAATTGTGAATTCCACCTATGTCCGGTGCTTCAAACCAATCGTCTTCGTTTTCTATAGCCAGGGCACTGATCACTGGGATGAAGGAGAACTCATCCTGGTTGAGCGCATCAATAAAGGCAACGATCACAGGGTTCGACGCCCCGCCGCCACCAAGGGCAGCCGAAATATTGGAAGTTCCTCCCGGGGAAGCGTCCACGCCGTCCGAAAAGCCGAAAGCTTCGGCTTCAGCATCGAAACTGTCCAAAGGGATCCCGAAAAAGAAGGAGTCGAAACTGGTAATGGTATTGGTTTGTCCGGCTTCAGGGGTGAAATTCAATACCACATCAGCCGTCAGGCCCGAACCCAGGTCCAGGTTGGTATCTACCACCAGCATTCCCGGATCACCGGTTGTCGTTCCCTGGGAGCTGCCATTCACCATCGACACGTTCCTCACATCCTGCGGGAAACCAAGGGCATCAAGCTCTGCCTGGAAGGCATCCCTGAAATTCGGGGCGCCATCGGGTAACAATTTGGCTGGATCCTGAAGGTAATCCGAACCTGCCTGCAGATGCGCCAGGTAGTGGTCGTAAAGCATTTCTCTGGCCGCGGGAGAATTAAGCACATCTTCCACTATGGCCAGGGCTTCGGCATTCCCGATCTGTCGGGCCAGGTAATTGATGAGGTACTGTAAACTTATCGGGATATTGGCTCCGCGATGCGGTGAATCGAAGGAAATGTACAGGCGGGTTTCATGTTCCAGGCTGTTCTGTTCCATATAGGCCAGGGCGTAGCGCGCTATGAGTCCGCCCATACTTGGCCCGAGCACCACCAGTTCCTCGTCGCCCACTTTCTGGTCGTTCAGAAGGTTGATCAGTTCAATGAGTACCATGGCATTTCGCTGGATATAATCGGCACCACCATCGATCTCTTTCCCGGAAGTGGTATAAATAGGCGCATTCAGAATTACAATATCATAACCTTCGTCCCTCAGAATATCGGCCATATTATCGCCACCAAATGAAAGGCTGTTGTACAGTCCCGCGATATCCCTGCCATCACCCGGATCAAAACCATCCAGCACGATGATAGGGTTGTCCAGGATACCGTCTATATTGTCGGCAAAGATCTCGTATACGCCTTCACCGAAATAAGGCTGGGCTTCGTCATATCCCTGGTAGGCGATACTGGCGGTGATCGGTGTGATAACGCCTCGGTTGGCGATTGGAGCATTGTGAGTAGGATGCATAAAAGTGCTCTGGGCAAATGTCGAAACGGTGAGAGCACAGAACAGTAGGGTAAGTGTTGAACGCATATTCCGGGATTTGGCAAATTTTGTTGCTGAAGATACTAATAAATCCTTTGGGTTTCAATTTGATGTTCAATTCTGAATGGAGGGAGATGAAGCGAATATTCAGAAAATAAAACAAAGCCATTAAAAGTATAACGTCTTAAAATATAGTTAATTAACAGAGTAGGCATTTGTTTTAACGTAAAACTAACAAGGCTGAGTTATCGTCGAAACTAACTTGAACCTCAAACACTCAATCAATAAAACAATGAAACACATTTACACCCTGAGCCTGTGGCTGAGCATGATGATCATCTCGGGCTTTCACACTACAGCGCAAATTGACGCGCCACGAGGCAGCCAGCAGGCAACCGTCTCACAGACCGTTGGAATCACTAAAATTTACATCAGCTATTCAAGACCCAGCGTTCGCGGCAGGGAGATCTGGGGAAATATTGTTCCCTACGGGATGAACAACCTAGGTTTTGGTACCGCCAAGGAATCGCCATGGCGTGCCGGTGCCGATGAGAACACGGTGATCAAGTTCACCAATGATGTCACTATCGGTGGCAAGAAGATCAAGGCTGGGAAATATGGATTCCATGTGATCGTGAATGAGAACGATACGGCAACCATTGTGCTCTCCAGCAACCATACTGCCTGGGGAAGCTTTTTTTACGAGCCATCGGAGGATGTGGCGCGCATCGACGTGACCACGGAGACGATTCCTCATGTTGAACAACTTACCTACACCTTCGTGGATGTAAGCCCGAATTCAGCCACGGTAGCGCTGGACTGGGAAAAGAAACGCATCCCGTTGAAAGTGGAAGTGGATGTGCCGAATATCGTATTGGCGGATATACGTAAAAAATTACAGAACCAGGAAGGTTTCAACCGGCAGACCTGGGAGCAGGCGGCTGCTTATTCACTGAATAACGGAGGCAACCTGGATGAGGCCCTTACCTGGATCGATGCTGCCATAGAGGGGCAATTCTTCAGCCAGAAGACTTTCAATAACCTGTCAACAAAGGCGCAGATCCTGGAAAAACAGGGAAAAAGCGGGCAAGCCGATGCTATAATGCAGGAAGCGCTGGCAATGGCCACCATCTTCGAAACCCACCAGTACGGCCGTATCCTGATCGCGCAGGGGAAGAAGGACAAGGCCATGGAGATCTTCATGGCGAATGCAAAGAACAATAAGAATATATGGCCCACAGACTACGGACTCGCACGAGGGTATTCGGCTATGGGGGATTACAAAAAGGCCCTAAAGCATCTAAAGATCGCCCTGGAACGAGCTCCCGATGATCCTAACAGGAATGCGGTGCTTACCAATATTGCAAAGCTGGAAAAAGGGGAGGACATCAATTAAGATCATACCTGTTTAAATAATATCGGGATACCGGGTGGTAGAATGATCAATTGAGTTCAAGCAGGGTCGCATTCTCAAAGAACGACCTATCGATCTTTTTGCCGCCAACGGTTCCCGTGTCAAAGTCCTGAGCGATCTTCCAGGTACCGTCAACTTTCCGAAGTACCACGTGAAACTGACCGTAATACGTATCCCGTTGACTCTCACCACGGGTGACAAGCACCCGGTAATAGCCTGTTTCGTAGCCTACGTACTCTGTGTGCTGCCTACTCTCGAAGGCAAAATCGATCATGATATTAGTTCCGTTGCCGGGTTTTTGCCAGTTCTCAATACTGGCGAAATAACGATCGGCAGTCATAATTCCATTATCAGTTACCCGCAAAGCATCATCGGTATGCAGGGCGATAAAGGCTTCTGAATCCCGCGCCTCATAGGAAGTTTTGAATGCCTGCCAAACTTCCTTGTTGATTGCCTCTTCGGCCGAATTCTCTTGACTGTAAACCTGTGGATGAATCAGGATCAGTGCCAGGATGAATAACCAATTTACCGACGAAAATAACTTCATGTAAGACTTCAGTTAAAAACAATTAAAACACTATAAAAGAATGCATTAATACGATTGAAAACAATGTATTGCCTATCTTTTCGAAAGGGTGTAGAAAGAATAGCCCACTTCCAGGTCTGAGATCTCCGTTGTGGGTGCCCCACCTTCCATTTTTTTCGAGTGGTGTCCTTTCGGGAAGGCGTTGTGGAGCGTCCATTCCACCAGTGGCTTTCCACTTTTATCCTTAAGGTAAAGAACTACGCGGGATTTCTCCTGTACTGCATTTTCATCACTTGCCGGAGCGCACCACTGCATCAGTTTGGAGCCCTGGGTTGCTTTTCCGTTTTTAAGAACAATACTATCCGATTTGGGGAGGGATGGGATCCTGTACATGAACGGGTGGTCGCCCGAACGCAGTGTGTGTTTCAGCACAGGAACTGTCGAAATACCGTCCACGGTCTCGAAAGCGGTCTGCTCTCCGTTGGCGGACAGTTCAAAATAGAAGTCGGATGTACTCATAATTAATTTATTGGATTGATGTAGTTGTTTATTAAAGATAGGTAAAAAAACTTAACCGGCTGTTTCCCACGGGATGAACCTTCAGTAAAACAAAAAGGGGCAGCCTTTTTAATGAGCCACCCCTGAGAGAAGTATATGAAAAAAATTACTGTTTAACGATCTTATAGATGCCGGATTGGCCGTTAACCACCGCAGAACAGACGTACTGTCCGCTACTCAGGTAGGAGAGGTCCACTTCCGAGTTCAGCGCATCCACAGGCTGGTACATCACACGCCTTCCGTACATATCGAAAATCGAGACACTCTCGATCCGTTGATCTGCTTCGAGATAAATAGTCTCCCCGGCCGGATTAGGATAGATATTGAACAGGCGGTCCAGCCTGTCTGCCACCGAAAGATCAGGATCCGGGTTCCCGATCCAGGAAAACTGGGAGGTAGCCGCAATGAATATGATGCCGATCAGGGTTGTGAGGCCCGTGACAATATTGACGATTCTGAGTTCCGATTCGAATGTGGTATTATTGAAAGCTGCCAGCAAGATCACACCGGCCACAAAACTCAGCGCCATCCCCTGTCCGAAATTAGCATCGAAGCCAATAGCCCCGATCAGGACTGCCAGCCCCGTGAGTTTGTTGATACTCCAAATACTGTCGTTATCGATGTCGAGCGCAAAGAAAGCACCGGCAATTGTAGCCGCAAGAGCGATTCCCAGCGTCATACCCGTTAAACCTATAACTGTGGCCGTGAGCGCAACCAGGTTGATAAGTAAAAAAGTGGTGACTATAGCGTTTGTAGACAGTGCGTACAATTGACCATCGGTAGGATCGAATTCAAGCCCTGTTACACTTTCACCCGCAGGAATACCGGCGAGGGCTCCAAGCAGGGTATACACCCCGCTGAGTATATTAAGGGAATAGAGGTTATTGTTGTTGTCCACCACATAGGCCTCGGAACCGTCCTCGTTGATAGCGCCGGCACCTTCGAAATTCGGATCCACTATGGGAGAATTGGCAATAGGAGAGAAGGCCGATGGATTGCCTTTATCGAATTTTCCGTAGGTCTCGGATACGTTCTCCACACCGTACACATCCGTTCCACCGATACGCATTTGCGCCACGGGTACATCCACACGACTTCTGAAATGGTCTCGGAGGATCTGTATTTCTTCAGGAGAGAAAACAGCGGTTACACATTCATGTGTGGTTCGATTCTTTCGTTCAAGTAGTTCAGCAAGGGAGGCCGTTGACTGTGCGAATATCGGGGCGGTAATGAAGAAAGCACACAGTATGACCCATCTGTGTAAAGGTTTCATAATTGATTATAATTAGTTAGTTAACAGAAAGATACAAAAATTTCCTTTTGAACTTTCGAATGGGGTAATAAATTTCAGAAAGGTACCTATTGGATTTCTGTTGAAAGATGCTGAAGAAGGAATTTACTCCTTATCGATACAAAGAGCTGATGCACCCAAAATAGGCAGGTTAGGGTGGGATGAACAGAGGATCTGAAGCTTTTCGATCTGTTTGGGATAGGCGAATTCACGAACCGATTCCATCATTGTGTTTTGGAAGAATTGATAAGCTTTAGAAATAGACCCTCCCAGGATGATGGCCTCGGGGGCATACATGAACAGGATCATTTTAAGAGCTTCACCAAGATGAGTACCGAATTCTTCGAAGGCACGCATAGCTCGTCGTTCACCATTCAATGCATCCTTATGGAGTTCCATGGCTGAAGATTGAAACTCTCTTTCAAAGAAAAAACTCGCCGCGTATTCTTCCACTATACCGTCCTTATAAGGCAGCATCCCGATCTCGCCGGCCCCACACAGCACACCGTTGTACAGTTCACTATTGATAATGACGCCCATTCCGAGGCCGGTACCAACGCTGAGTCCGATGAAATTATCGAATGGCTCACCCTTTCCAAAGCATTTCTCGCCGAGTGCGAAACAATTTGCGTCGTTATTCAGGTAAACGGGAACTTCGAATTTTTCAGAGAGAATTCTTTGAAGCGGAACCTCCTTCCAGGCAGGGATGTTCTGGATGTCGTAGATCATACCCTTCCCGGGATCCACAATGCCGGGTACACCCACACCGATTCCTTTCACATCCTTGGTCCGGATGTCGTCTATCGCATTGATGAGTACGGAGAGTATGGTTTCGGAAGAAGCATTTCTTACGATGCTTCTACTGGTTTCCTCGAGGAGCATACCACGGTTTACCAGCCCAATGTTGAAACTTGTGCCTCCAAGGTCTACACCGATGTATTCCCTGTTCATGCTTGTGTTCTTTACGCGGTTGTTCGTGTGGCTATATGTTGTTCAGACACTAGAGAAGCCTAAGGTTGCGTTCTGTAACAAAGGTACGACATGGAAGCATATTCCACTAAATAATCGGCTTTAGTCTTCCTTGTCCTTTTTCTTTCCGCTAGCTCCTGCGGCGAATGCGAAGCCCATTGCTACGCCCATTCCGACACCTATACCGATGCCCATCCCGATATTGTCCAGTGCAACTCCAATGGCAACACCCGCGCCAATTCCAAGCGCGATCCCGAAAGTGTAGTATTTCATATTCATAATGGAGAAATTATCAAATTATAGGTATGATCTTCTTGATTTTGTTACAGATTGATGCTAATGATCGACAATTAACGCGGATTGATTTTGCTCAGTGCTCCAGCAGACGATCACGAACAGCCTGCTTGAATGAATTTCCAATAGGAATAGTTTGGTCGCCAACCATAACATTGTCCTTATCGATACTTATCACTTTCTCACTGTTGATGATATATGATTTGTGTGTTTGAATAAAATAGTGAGGCAGTCGGTCCAGCACCTGTTGCACCGATTCCCTGGCGAGGATATTGTTGTCCGAAAGGTGATAGGTAATGTAGTTTCCATCCTTTTCAAGAAAAACAATATCATGGATATTAACCCGGAACACTTTGGATCCGCTTTTAACCAATAGTATATTACTGTCCGAATTATTCTCAGCTTCGGGTGTTTCACTAAGTATCTTACTCATAGCCTTACTGAATCGTTCCAGGCTGATAGGTTTGAGTAAATAGTCCACAGCACGTACCTCGTAGCTTTCCACCGCATATTCCGAATAGGCCGTAGTGAAGACAATTCGGGTTTCGGGAACTATCATCTTCGATAGTGTAAGACCGGAGATGTGCGGCATATTGATATCGAGGAACACCAGGTCGACCGGGTTATTCGACAGATACTCTATGGCCTTGATGCCGTTCCGGAAACTGCCAACCAGATCGATCACATTGAAATGTGCGATATAGCTTTTTAAAAGCTCAATGGCCTTTGGTTCGTCGTCAACAATTATGGTCTTCACTTGGTTTGAATTGTTAGTTTGAGTTGATAGTGATCGGTCCGGTTTATTTCCAACTCATGCTTGTTGGCATAAACCAGTTCAAGTCGCCTTTTGATAGCCATTATCCCTGTCCCTGTACTTTCGGTGTTTAAAAAGGTATTAAAAATCCTGTTTCTTGTATTAAAAACGATGCAACCTTTTTGCGTCAGATCGAAGTTCACCTCTATGACTGATGGATTTTCCGGCTCAGTACCATATTTAAAAGCATTTTCAACAAAATTTATCAGTAAACCGGGTTCGATGAATATGCCTTCCGGGTCTCCGGAAATCTTCAGCTTAAAATCCACTTCGTCCTCCGCAAACCTAAGGAGTTGAAGTGAAGCATAATTCCTAATGAATTCTATTTCCTTCTGAATAGGGACCTTGTCGTCCCGGGTTTCTTCTATCACATACCTGAGCAAATGTGAGAGCCGCTCAATGGAACTCTTTAGCTGATCGGTCTGTTGTTGTTCCACCATGGACATGAGGTTATTCAGGGCGTTAAAGAGGAAGTGTGGCTGTAGCTGGTGGCGAAGGAAATTGAGTTCCACCTGTGTTTTCTCCATCTCCAGCTTTTGTTTCTGTCGTTCCGCCTGGATCCATACTCGTCCCAGGCCATATCCGCAGGAAACTGTGAAATAGAAGAAGAGCGTACCCAAACCGATCGCCATTGGTAATCTCAGGTCAAATTCCCCCGAGTTGAATTCCTCCAGGAGGAACTGGACCAGGACAGATGCCGCCAGAATAAGAATTGCGGTCAGGATCACTCGCTTTCTGTTCGAAGAAGTCTTAAGCCTGGAGATGTTCCAAAAATTCAGGTAAAATCCAATAAAGGCGATCCCGATACTCAGTAATAACTTAAAAACTATGGTCTGGTTGCGTAGTACCTTGACGAACTCCTGTCCGTCCACAAGTTCGATCTCCTGGGCCTCTACAGAGAAGCTACTTACAATGATCCAGGCCGAACCAGCCCAGAATAGAATATTGATCAGGATCTCAAGAAATCGGTTCTTCATGGTTCAAAGTTAATTCATTTGAGAGACAAGCCCGGGTTATGTGATGTAGGTAGCTGTTTCTGTTATGAACAGCTTTGTTTTTAGTTCGTAACATCAAATTACCCTTTTGTCACATGAATGGCGGCTTCGGTAACAACCGCGCCAGGGGTGAAGTTCCAGGGTGTAATATTGTGTTGAATTAAATCAATACATCATGAGAAATAACCTGATACTACTTTTAATTGTCGCAGCAGTAATCAGCTGCAATGGGCAACAGAAACATACTGTGACCTCTGTAAAAACACTGGACATAAACGCTATTGAATCCAAGATTGATGACCTGGTGAAGAAATACCAGGACATCGACATCTTTTCGGGGGTTGTCCTAGTTGCACAGGAAGGAAATGTCATGTATCACAAACCATTCGGGCTGGCAAACAGGGAGAAAAAGATACCGAATACTATTAATACCCGCTTCGACATAGGGAGTATGAATAAGAGCTTTACCAAGGTTTTAATTCTGAAACTGGTGAGTGATGGGAAACTGCGCCTGGACGATAATTTGGGTAAATACCTGGACGGATTTCCTCCCGAGGCAGCAAATAAGGTTACCATTGAGCATTTGCTCAACCACGAATCGGGCTTTGGTGGCTACCACACCCCGGAATACTGGAATATCCCGTCAGAGAAAAAGAACCTCGATGTGGCCTTGAACTACATAAAAACGCGCCCTTTGTTATTCGAACCCGGTACCGAAACAGAATACAGTAATGCTGGCTATGTGATCCTGGGGATGATAGCGCAGAAGGCAGGCGGGAAGTCGTATTTCGATCTCGTAGAGGAGAAAATAACCAAGCCTCTTGGTATGAAGAATACTTACCTGCGGGAGAAGTATACGGTCCCAAACCGGGCGATAGGATATTATAAGAGCATAAAGGGAGAATTACGCAACAATGATTCTTTCAACGAGATCGTTACCCCTGCGGGCGGTTTCTATTCAACTACTACAGATATCCTGAAGTTCTATAGGGCATTTCACTATGGCGAAGAACTGTGGGATGAAGAGACACGTGCTCTGGACGGGATGTACGACTTCTATCAGGAGCATAAGAATTCGGGAGGAGCGATGACACATGCCGGTGGTTTTGAAGGTGCGAATACGGTCTTGTACGAAGTGCTAAGGGATAAGATCAGCATCATCGTTTTTGCAAATATGGACGAGGTAGTTGCCGAAGACCTCGGCAAGGGTATTCTCAGTATCGTTCGAGGGAAGGAACCTATCGAACCGGCTTTACCTGCAGCTCAAATGGTATACGAGGCCATGATTGACCAGGGGGCAGACTATGTTAGGAAGAACTGGGAGCGATTGACGACTAATTTTCACCCTGCAGATCCAAAGGATCTCATCCTGAACGAGATCGGATACGAATTACTTTCAGAAGGAAACACAAGTGGTGCTATAGCAGCCTTCAAACTGAATATAGAAATGTTCCCGGAGGTGGCTAACTGCTACGATAGCTACGGTGAAGCACTATTGAAAAAAGGGGATAAGGAAGCTGCCCTGAAGGCATATGAAAAGGCCCTGTCACTCGATCCGGGGATGCCTTCGGCCCAACAAGCAGTTAAGGAATTGAGATCGAAAGGGAAATAACACAGCTGAAGGTAATTCGTGCTGAAAGGCACTTTTGCCTTTGCAGATATATTATTTCAGCTTATCCTTAAAGAAGGCTATGGTGCGCTCCCAGGACAGTGTTGCCGCAGCCTCATCATACCTCGGGGTGGAATTATTGTGAAAGCCATGATTCACCCCGGGATAGAAATGGGTGGTGTAGTCGATGTTATTTTCCTTCAGCGCAGCCTCATATGCCGGCCAGCCTTCATTTACACGGTTGTCTAATTCGGCGTAATGGATCAAAAGTGCTGTTTGGATGGCAGCGGTATCCTCGGCAGAGGGTTGGCCACCGTAGTAGGGAACGGCGGCTTTTAGATCCGGAAGTCTTACGGCCATCATATTCGATATCCAACCTCCGAAACAGAATCCAACCACACCCACCTGTCCGTTACATTTTTCATGAGTTCTTAGGTAGTTGAAAGCTGCGATAAAATCTTCCAGCATCTCGTTCCTGTCCCGCTCTCGCTGCATTTTCCTTCCGTCGTCATCGTTACCCGGGTACCCTCCCAATGGAGTTAACGCATCCGGAGCCAGGCTTATGAAGCCTTCAACGGCCGCTCGTCTGCCCACGTCCTCTATGTAAGGGTTGAGTCCGCGATTCTCATGAACGACCACGATGCCTGGAAGCTTAGCTTCAGTATCTTTTTCATAAGACAGCAATCCTTTTATCTCACCACCGCCTTTGGGCGACGGGTAGTGGATATATTCTGAATAAAGCCTGGGGTCATCTACAGCTATTTGTAGGTTGCTGAGGTAGTCTGGCATGATAAAACTCAGTAACGACGGCACTGTAATGCCACCAATGGCGTATAGTGATAATTTCTCTATGAATTGTCGGCGTTCGAGTTTGTTATGAGCATAATCATCATACAGATCGAACACTTCCTGGCTGATTTCTTCCTTTCGCAGTTTTTTCATAATCTTATTCTTTGGCATTCAAAAAGATACGGTTTCGGCAGATTACCACCAAATGTTGATCCGACTTATTCCGGCTGGATTGTAATTATAGCCCTGGCGGATGGAATCACCTTAAAATTTCGTAAATTTAGTAGACGATTTGGGTTGAACTTAAAACCCTCTCAAATATTATAATTCTGAAAGCAATGAAGACAAACCGATGGGCAATTATACTGTTTTGCATGGCATGGTGGAGTTTGATGTCGACTCCTGATGCGCTGGCTCAGGTTCTGGACTATACTGAATACAGCGGGAGGGTAATTGATGGTAGCACAAACGATCCGCTGGCCTCCGTGAGTATAAAACTTTCCGAGACCAATTTGGGAACCATTTCGAACGACGAAGGGGATTTTACCATTAAAGTACCAAACGACCGAGGTGTCGATGCTATACTGTTCAGCTTGTTGGGTTACGAGACCAAACGAGTTTCCCTATCCTCCCTTAGATCTGAGGACAACAGGATAATACTGAATCCAAAGGTGATGGAATTGTCGCAGATCAACATCTCCACCTTCAAATCGGCCAAGGCGCTTGTGAAAACTGTTCTCAGCAAAAAAGGAGAGAATCATCCTGCACATGCCGCAGTGATGACAGCTTTTTACCGGGAAACGATCAAACGGAGAAGCAGGAATGTCTCACTCACCGAAGCGGTGGTTGATATTTACAAACAGTCCTATTCTTCCGGTCAAAAGGACGATATCGCGCTGCATAAAGCCCGTAAGAGTACCGATTATCGCCGGTTGGACACCGTTGCGCTCAAACTCCAGGGAGGGCCGTATTCGACGCTCTACCTGGATATCATGAAATACCCCGAATATATCTTTACGCCGGTAATGATCGACGAATATGAGTTTAGTTTCGGAGCGCCCTCCACGGTAAATAACAAGCCCGTCTATGTTGTGAACTTCAGGCAAAAGGACGACGTAGACGTGCCGAGGTATTTCGGCAGCCTTTTCATCGATTCAGAGTCGCTGGCACTTAGTAGTGCTGTTTACAGCCTGAATCTCACCAATATGGGCGACACGGCCAATAAGATGTTTGTGAAGAAAAAGCCCAGGGACATAGATGTTACCCCTCTTCACGCTTCCTATCGGGTTGATTACCGGGAACAGAATGGCCGTTGGTACTATGGCTATGGCTATGTGGATCTTTCGTTCAAGGTTAAAAAACGAGGAAAATTGTTCAATTCGGTATACACCCTGATGAGTGAAATGGCGATCACCGACTGGCGCATGAACCAGGGTGAGAAATTACGTGGTAAAGACCGCCTGCGACCAACCGTTATCATGACCGATGAGGTTTCGGGCTTCCGCGACCCTGATTTCTGGGGACCGTATAACCTAATAGAACCCGAGAAGTCCATCGAATCCGCTATCAACAAGATCAGGCGAAAATTACGAAGGGAAGACGGTTAATCCCGTCAGTCCTCCTTCATTATGATCGCAGGAAGATCCAGCGATTTAAACATTCGGTTATATTCGGCCATTTCCGTTTCGATGATGGCATCGCGCTCCTTCTCGTAAATTGACCAATCCTGCTTCAGGTCGTTGAACCGCTGCCTCGATCCCTGGGTTACCTTTGGGATAGGGCCTTCGATAAAACTTTTCAGGAATAATAATTCCGAATTCAGCTTGTTGTTGAAATTGATCACATCCTGGAAGGTCTTTTGTTTTTCCTGTATCAGGTTCTCCTCCCATGAAGTTATTCGCTTGCTTAGCGAATCACCCAGCTCGATCAGGTCGTCGGCCTTTTCATTGTCTTTGAGTAATTCTTTGTAAGATTTCAGCTGTGCCTTCACCGAACGCATTTCGTTTACAGATTCATGCATATCCTTTACCATTGCTTCGATATCGGTAAGTATTCGTTGCTGGTCGTTGAAATCGGCCATGGACGCATCGATATTCGGGTCGAGTTTAATGCTGAAGTTTGTTTCTGAAATAGTTTCACCTTGTTTCAATCTGAAGGTGTAGTTTCCGGGGCCCACATGTGATCCACCCAGGCCTCCGAATACAAATACCTTGGTAACCGCCGGCAGATCGTCCCTGCGGAAGTTCCAGAAGAATCGATTGAAACCACTCTTTGCAGGAAGTACGGCGGGTCTTGATGGCCCTCCCGGCCAGGTTTTAAAGTCCTTGTCCTTTTCACTGCTGAAATTCCGGATCACCTTTCCATTTTGTATCACCTCAAGGGTCACCGGGATAGTATCCACGGCCTCTCTAATGTAGTAGTCGAAGATCACGCCGCTAGGTGGATTCTTCCCGATTGTCGGGTTTCCGCTCATCCCACCGAAATACAGGTAAGTGTCTTTCGGCTTGAATAGGGTAAGATCGTCCTGTGTATTATTTTTATTCTGAATGGCACCCAGGTCGTCCAGTATCCAGAAAGCACGCCCTGCGGTCGCCGCTATGAGGTCGTTATCCTGTATGGTGAGATCGTTGATCGGAACTACTGGTAAGTTCAACTGGAAGGGCTCCCATTTCGTCCCGTCGTTCCAGGAGATGAACAGCCCGGTTTCGGTTCCGGCGTATAACAACCCTTTGTGTTTTTTGTCTTCACGAACCACCCGAACGAAGGTGTGTTCACCTTCGATGCCATTGTTTATCCTGGCCCATGATTCGCCATAATTACTGGTTTTGTAGATGTACGGAGCCAGATCCATGGACTTATAACGCATCACTGCGATGTAGGCGGTTGCAGGATCATGAGGAGAAACTTCGATACTATTAATAATACCTTGCTGAAGGTTCTTAGGTGTAATGTTCTTCCAATTGATTCCTCCATCCCGGGTGATCTGAACCAGGCCGTCATCAGTTCCGGCATAGAGTACACCTGCCTGGTGAGGAGATTCAACCAGCGACATTATAGTGTTGTAATTCTCACCCCCGGCGGCTTCATTCGTGTATGGCCCGCCCCCGGGTCCGTGTTTGTCTTTTTCGTTTCTTGTGAGATCCGGGCTGATCGCGGTCCAGGAAATACCGCCATCCGAAGTTTTAAAAACCCTGTTTCCGGCATGGTAAATGGTCTTACGGTCGTGCGGAGAACTAATGATAGGTGCATTCCAGTTAAACCTGTATTTAGCATCCTTCGGGGCTTTGCTCAGGCCTAATTCCGGGTATTCATTAATGAGTTTGCTGGTTCCAAGGTCCTTGATCCATCTGTCGATGATCCCCTGGTAGCAGCCTCCGTAAACCTCCGACGGATCATCCGGATCGAAGGCGAGGAAAGCGCTTTCACATCCAGCCACCGAATACCAGTCCTTCCAGTCGATCCCCGAACCTCTCGTCCTGCTCGCAATAGCAATCGCCGAATTATCCTGCTGTCCGCCATACACATTGTACGGGAATAAATTATCGGTTGTCACACGATAAAACTGGGCCGTGGGCTGGTTTTGCTGGGTGCTCCAGGTTTGCCCACCATTACTGGAGACATTAGCTCCTCCATCATTAGAATTGATCATCACCTGGTTGTTTTCCGGGTGGATCCAAAGGTGGTGATTATCCCCATGAGGAGTAGATACAGGAGAGAAGCTGTTACCGCCGTCTATGGACTTCATAACGGGCGCATTGAGGACATAGACGATATTTTCGTTCTGGGGATCGGCGAATATCTCCATATAATACCAGGACCTGGCAATGTTCACACGCTCCTTATTGACCTGTTTCCAGGAATTCCCGGCATTGTCGCTTCGGTAAACACCTCCTTTTTCACCTTCCGCTTCGATCACGGCATAAACCCTGTCCGGGTTAGCCCGGGACACCGAGATCCCTGCCTTTCCGAAGGAATCCGGGATGCCACCCTTCATGGGTTGCCAGGTGGTTCCACCATCCGTGGATTTGTGTAATCCCGAATGTTCACCACCGCTTTCCATGGTCCAGGGATACCTTCTGTGCTGCCACATGGCTGCATAGAGGATACGTGGATTGTGCATGTCCATGGATAGTGAAGAGGCCCCTGTATTCTCATTTACGTACAATACCTTTTCCCAGTTGGCCCCGCCATCCGAACTGCGATATATTCCACGGTCTTCGGATGGGCCGTATTGTGCTCCCTGGGCGGCAACATAGATCAAGTTTGGATTTTCCGGATGTATGATGACGTCGGAAATATGTCGAGTGTAGTCCAGCCCGATGTGTTCCCAGGTCTTGCCGGCATCCGTGGATTTATAGACACCATCACCCATGGAGGTCATCACTCCGCGAGCTGCGTGTTCGCCCATTCCGACGATCACCACATTCGGATCCGATTCTGAAACCGCGATCGCAC
>JAUIIU010000105.1 GCA_030431695.1 Bacteroidia bacterium
CATGAAAGAGTCCGAATGATTCCAACAACCGACTGTTCATCGCCAGGTAGCAAGCATGAAAGCCAGAAACCTGGTATTCTCCCACCTTATAAACATCTTTTAAATGTGTTAGGTTTACAAGATACAATTTGGATTGTTTTTTCTTTAATTCGGGAAAAATACTCTTCGGCAGTTCATCGATAACCTCTTCCTTGCTTTTCGTTGAATGGACCAGTAATTGTCCGCCAAGGGCTAGATTCTGAACAAGATCAGGCCGCAAGATCAACTGCTGAAGCGTACAACAAATGAAATTAGCTTCCGAAATGAGATAAGGTGCTTCAATGGGATGATTTCCATGTCGGAGATGCGACGGACGCACAGATCGGGACTTCCCGTAACCTATTTCCGAATAAGCCTGCACATATTCGTCTTCAGACAGTAATTGAACCAAATTTTTAAAGCTATCACAGGAAACTGATTCGTTCACATCCATGAACAGGGCCTGTTCCGCCTTCAGTAAATATGATTCATCGAATCGATGATCGAGACTTAGGAAGGTAAGATCATCCTCAATTCCGATGGTAAATTCTTTTTTTGGTTCAGGTTGCTTTAAATTTTCCAGAACCGCCTGCACCATCGCAGGAGTAAATTCTTTTGATGAAAGGCCATAGCGTCCGCCGAACACTTGTGGAGGTGACTCAAAATGTTTGGTGTTCTTATGAACAGCCATGAAAATGTCGTTAAATAGTGGCTCTCCCTGGGCTCCCGGCTCCTTGCAACGGTCTAGAACGGCGATTTTTTGAGTTGTAGCCGGTAGGGCTTTGATAAGTGATTCCGCGTTGAATGGTCTGAACAAACGAACCTTCAACAAGCCACATTTTTCTCCTTGTTCGTTTAGTTGATTTATGGTTTGTTCTGCTGTAGAAATCGCCGAACCCATTGCAACAATAACATGTTCGGCCTCAGGATGTCCTGAGTACTCAAAGAGTTTATAGGATCTGCCGGTAAGTGAGGCGAATTGGTCCATGGTTTGCTGAACGATCTCCGCACACGCATCGTAATACGGGTTGATCGCTTCCCTGCTTTGAAAGAATACATCAGCTCCCTGGGCCGTTCCGCGAATTACAGGATGATTCGGGTTTAAGGCTCGCTCCCTGTGTGCTCGTAGTGCTTCAGAGGGAATCATAGATTTTATGATCTCATCAGGAATAACCCTTACTGAATTATATTCGTGAGAGGTGCGGAACCCGTCGAAGAAGTGGACGAAGGGAATCCGGGACCTCAAGCTTGCAGCCTGGGAAATAAGGGCGAAATCCATCACTTCCTGAACGCTTGCGGCACCGAGAAATGCGTATCCGGTATTGCGCACAGCCATGATATCGCTGTGATCACCAAATACCGACAAGGCATGTGTGGCAATGGACCTGGTTGCTACGTGTATCACATGGGGAAGCAATTGACCCGCCATTTTGTACATATTCGGAATCATTAATAATAGGCCCTGGGATGCAGTAAAAGTAGTTGCCAGGCTACCTGTCTGAAGAGCGCCGTGCAAGGCTCCCGCAACTCCTGCTTCACTTTGTAAGGTACTTACCTGAGTTTCATTCCGAAATATATTCGGCATTCCCTGGGCATTCCATTTCTCAACCAAAACCGACATACACGTGGCCGGGGTTATAGGGTAGATAGGAAAGACCTCATTTAGCCGGAAGGCTATATGGGCCGCGGCTTCATTGCCGGTAAAAGTTTTATGTTGCGGTTGTTTCATGGAATAGAAGACTGAGAAAAGAAAAAGGCTACTCCTTACTAAAGTGAGTAGCCTTTTCAGGAATTTACTTTACGATCTCGAAAGAAATCGGGGTTGGATTTGAGATCATGTCGAACACAGGAGAGAACATGGCTAAGTTCTTCAGTTGTTCGGCAGTCGCATCCGACTTTACTTTAAGGGTTACTTTTATACCCTCGAATCCTTTACGTACTTCCGGGTCCATTCCCAAGAACCCTTGTAGGTCACATCCTCCTGAAAGTGAAGACTCTGCACTCTCGATTTCGATACCGTTTGCTGCGGCGTGATAGGCCATCGCTCCGGTTAGACAAGAACCAAGGGCGTGAAGTACCACCTCTGCAGGAGTTGCAGCAAGATCTTCACCTAGTAAAACGTTAGGATGGTCACACTCCATAGTGAAGGTTTCCTTACGAGACTCGTCTTCGGCACCTACACCGTAGAAACTCTTTACGCTGGAAACACAATGACCGCCATCGATCCAATTGTTCTTAGCTCTGAATTCGAACTTCGCTAGTTCAGGATTGGCAGAAACTGCGTTTACAGTGTCTACTAACTGATCTACATTTACTCCGTTTTTAATGTCTGCTGTTGTAATCATTTTTTTTAGTTTTTAATTGTTAAACATTTTTGATTGCTTAACAAAATGCATTTCGCGTGCCAAACTATATAACATACTGATATACAACGTATTATGATGTATTGAATGAATTTCAATAATAACGAGATTTCGTGTATTTACGAATTTTCGTGACTAATTTTATGAGATTTCGTCAATTATACCGGGCGTTCTATACCCAGTGCTTTGATTCTTGAAGTAAGCGTTGTTGGTGCCAGTTGTAGTAATTCCGCGGCACCATTTTTACCGGAGATCTTCCAGCCGGTTTGTTTAAGAGCGTTCAGTATGTTTTGCCTTTCAAGTTTAACCATCTCCTGAGCAGTAAGTATCTCTTTTTCTTTCTGAATGGCGCGCTCTTCCCCCTGATGGTTTGATACAGTTGGCAGGATCGAATTCCAGTTCACTTTTCCGTTTACTGATACGATCACGGCACGTTCCACAAGATTTTGAAGTTCCCTGACGTTACCGGGCCAGTTATAGTTGGTCAATAGCTTATAATCCTCTTCCGACAAACGAATAGGCGGTTTACTTAGCTTTTTAGAGAATCTATCGATCATTTCCCCGGCGATAAGACATACATCATTGCCTCTGTCCCGTAAGGCCGGAACCTCGATAGGAAATACATTGAGCCTATAATAGAGGTCTTCCCTGAACTTTCCTTCGGATGCGTGCTTCAGCAGATTCCTGTGAGTGGCTGCAATGATTCGGACATCTACTTTGACGGTTTTAGAACTCCCGAGCGGATCGAATTCACCTTCCTGTATAACTCTTAGTAGTTTAGGTTGTAATTCTATAGGCAACTCCCCTATCTCATCAAGGAATATAGTACCCTTGTCGGATAGGTGAAATCTACCTTTCCTACTTATACTCGCTCCCGTAAAGGCACCTTTCTCATGACCAAATAACTCGCTTTCGATTAAATTAGCCGGAATGGCCCCGCAATTTATGCGTATCAGTGGTTTATCATTCCTGCCACTCGCCATATGAATCGCTCTTGCCACTAACTCCTTCCCTGTTCCCGTCTCCCCTGTGATAAGAACTGTAGCTTCAGTGCCGGCTACCTGGGTCACTAAATCGAGTACCTTAGTCATTCCCGGATCTTCCGCCATGATGCCGTAAGTACTGGTAAGCTCGTTTATCTCCTCCTTGAGGAATTCTGTCTGAGAGGTAAGCATGTTGATCTTATTCTCGTCTTCCAGTCTTTTTCCAATATCCCGCAATATCAAGGTAAAGAATTTGTCCTCTCCGCCATATTGACTAATCGTACCCTCAGCCAGGCTCTCTGCTCCTCCCGATCCGATCACTCCTACTTTTCCTGCGAGTTGATTCAATAAACCTTCGGCATCATCACCATGAACATATCTTTCAAGACAATCCACAGTTTGTTCATCAAAAAAGAACAATGCATTTCGTTGGATCACATCATCATTCTCCAACATTTTTTCGGCGGCCGGATTAGTAAGTATGATCCTGAACTTTTCATCAAACATGATTATAGCATCCATGGCCCCATTGATAAGCCCGGACATCTTGGCATTGGCCATTGCAAGCTCGTTCCTTGATGTGGACAATCGCTCTTGTACCACATCGAGCTCACGATGTCGTTTGATCAACACGGATAAAAGACCCTGGGCAAAACCGGTATCGGTTGCCATAAGATTCAGGAAATCATCTCTTTGAAATTCCAGCAGTTCCGTGGTTTCTACAGCGGTAACCGAAGCACTTCTCACCTTGTTATCGATCATCGAGTATTCACCAAAACAATCACCAGCCTCCAAATAACCGAAAATATGATCCTGCTCGTGAATGCGAACTTTACCTTTGCGAATCACGAACATGCTGTTTCCGGCCTCATCCTTATCGAAGATGGTTTCATTCTTTCGAAAACCAACCATCTTCAGTTTGTCGCAAAGATGCGCCAGTGCATCCCCGGAAACTTCAGAAAAAAAAGAAACCGTAGAGAGAAAGTGTATAATATCGGCCTGTTCGTCCTTATGCATTGTTTGGGCTGATGTACTACCAAAGATAGGATTTAAAAAAATATTAGGGGCTATGGGCCGGATCAGTAGCCATAAGAAACATACTGCTGGGATCAGCAAAGTGCTATACCAGACAGACGAGAGAACAATCCTAACAAAAACTACCTTTAAGGAGCCCCCTCAGATCTGCATTTAGGTTTTTATAATTTGAAATGGATGCTTAAAACTTATAGGAGTATTGTATCCCGGCACCAAAATTATCTTCGGCGAGATTGCTCATATCTGCACCGGTGATCAGAGTAATAAGTCCATAGGCTTCGGCATCATAGCTAACGGACAGAACATTGTACCAATTCTTAAGCTTTTCCGGAAATGGCTGGC
>JAUIIU010000039.1 GCA_030431695.1 Bacteroidia bacterium
GGACCGAAATAATAGGTCCCATCCAAGCCTGTAAAACTCCCAGTTAGGGTAACATGTGGTCCGAACGATCCAATGGATAAGGAGGTCGTTTCCACCGAACTTCCGTTATCCCGTGCTGCAACAAGGTCATTTCGCGTCCACGGATTCGCCGAAGTCTCCCAGCCGGATATTTCTGCTTCAGTAAAATAAAAGGTCAATGTAACATTCCCGGGCGAAGCAACATTTACCGGACTAATATCAAAGGTCTTATCCATTACAAGGTCCGGAGCTGAGCTTCCGTTATAAGACTGTCCGCTTGTCCCTGCTCTCGAAACATAAGTAGTAACACAACCGTAGTCGTCTCCACCGGTATTACCGATACCCAGCATCACATAACCTGTAGAGCTGTCGAAAGTGTGGAGCGTTCCACTTCCGGGGACATCGGTTTGATCACTCGTGCCTGAATTCACAGCTGTTTGTACCGGTGTTTCCGTAGTAGCTACCACGGAAAGAGCATCGAATAACAATAATCCGTTATTTGCAGCCGAATTATAATGACGAATCACAAAATATCCTGTCTGTCCAGCCAAGTCGTTTCGGTTAATGGTTCTTACCTCACCATCCCCAGTGATCGAATTACGCTCTTCAAGGGTAATCCCTGCATCAATCCCAGCATAGGAAGATATATTTGTGGTCCATTTCAGTATATAGTGTTCAACCGTATTAAATCCTCCCACTGAAAAAGTGAAAGCTGTATTTGTTGTATTTGAAGGAATTGATATCTGCGGACTGATCAGGTAATTATCTGCGTTTGCTGTACCAGATCCTCCGAGAATGCTCAGGTCGGTCTCTGATCCTGCGAATTGACCGGCAAACCCTGTATATCCTCCGGAACTAAAAGAAATATCTACCCAGGCATTACCATCACCATCGCGATCACCATTGAGCCAGCCGGTCCAGTCTTCGAAATCTTCTTCAAAAACCGTGATATCGGTACTCGCCGAAGGCGCCGCATCATCGTCGTTTATGGTCAGCGTAAATGAATCGGCAGCCGGGTTTGCCGTGGCATCGCCACCATTTGGGTTAACCGTAAAATCGATCATTGCAGTCTCAGCACTTTCGATCACCCCATCGTGATACACACGTACCACAAGGTCATGTGATACAGTTTGTCCCTGTAGAAAAGTAAGGGAAGGTGTCATGATCTCATAGTCTACCCCCTCTACAGCGGTTCCGCCGTTTACAGCAAAAGTAACGTCCGCATCCTGGGATGGAGCCATAGCGATATTCAGCGGCACAGTAACGTCTGTGAAACTACAGTCTGTATCTTCCGTAATGCTTGACGTTATGGTTCCGTAGGATATTTCAGGAGAAGTGGCAGCAATAGTACCGCCTGTTACGATAAGCGTAAAATCCTGTGAGCCATTGGTCAGTGATCCTTCATGAGTCACGGTAAGGGTATACTGTCCCGAAGCACTAGATATATCTACCCTTTCAAAAGGATCGACATCATTGTCGCCTGTACCGTTGGTGGTAACTCCGGTAAGTCGCCATGGGTTATATGCTGTTCCGTTATTCAAAGTAAGGTCCAGGTCATTCACCAAAGCTGGTGTATTGTTATTTGTTCCTGAAATCGGGCTATGAGCCGGGTCTGTCCATGAAATGGAAGCCATTAGCGGATTAACTCCATCCGATTGTATCGTTACCTGGTAAGTTCCACCGTTTGACAGGTTTAATTCTGAAATGACTGCTGAAGTTGGCACCGCACTTATGGTTTCCGCAGCGAACTTTGCGTTCAGCAACCCCCACCCCGTTTGCGCATCCGGGCCACTGGCAGCTACATCATCTGCTGTATGAAGTGCTAAACCTTTTAGTGTAGCTGCTTTCATAAAAGAACCGTTCACGTCGTGGTAATGCTCCTGAAGTAACAGGAGTGTTCCGGTTACGTTTGGTGCAGACATAGAGGTTCCTGAGATCGTTCCGTATGCCGTATCGCTGGTCTCATAGGAGGAAGTCAGAGAAGTACCGTTCCCCATAATATCCGGTTTGATTCGGTAGTCATCTGTTGGCCCCTCACTACTCCCCGAGTTCCGCACCATGGAGATCAGGCTACCGTCTCCGGCAATATTGGCATCCTGCCCATTCCCAACAACCATATTGTTCTTTGCACAGGCGTCGCCATTGAGTTTATCGTATGCCGATTGGCCATCGAGTGGACTCCCATTAGACGAGTTGTCGGCTCCGTCATTCCCAGCCGACTTCACCTGAAGATAATAAGGAAAATTATACATTATGTTATCCCAGTCCTCTGCATCAGAACCGTACTGTCCGAACCAGCTATCCGGGATTCCGCTGGCTATATATCCATACGAGTGGTTAGACAATAACAGACCATTTCCGGCTTCAGTAGTTACCTCAGCCACATCATTTGTCCATTCATGGGTAATACAATCTGCCTGCCAGGCCATTCCCTTGGCTGCCGCATTCACACCCGACGCTACAATGGTACCCGTAACGTGCATGGCATGAAAACTATTTCCATCCAGGGTAGTGACACCGTCATTTATACTCACTCGATTGCTTCCTCCGGGTCCGTCAAATTCCTGGTGAGTAGGTCGCGTAGGACCCCCGTCCCAGACTCCTGCCAACATTCCGTTTCCATCTACCGTAAGCCCCAGTCCACCACTTGTGTTCAGGTAATTGGCACGGGTAGATATGGCTGCGTTCACATTGTGGAGCGAATAGTAGATCGGACTCCCGTCCTCGGCGATCTTCATCAGTTCGTCGTAGGACCCATCAGGATGGTAATTTTTCACAGGAATATTTCGAACCATGGCGTAGGCCATTGCATCCTGTTTTTCCCGACGTTGTCGTTCGGTGTTCTCGGCGATCATATCTGAAAGGATCACTTTGTCATAGCTATCAACGATAGCCTTGATACTCTTCGAATACTTTGTTGAATCTTTTCTCCTTTCATTAGAGTTATCAGAACGCTGAAGGGTTTGAGCTGAGACGACAGATACTCCCAGCAACGTCGCAAGTAGGATAAATCTTTTCATAATGTGGTTGATAATTAGGGGCTTAATATGTATTGAACCTCTCAAAAATAGTATTTTATCGAAAAAAAACAACCTTTTATCGATAAAATGCATGCTTATTTAAGAAAAATGATAAAAAAATGCCTCCCGACTGGAAGGCATTGATTTCTTTCGGGTTCTATCCGCCGAAATCGTCGAATCGAATATTTTCATCCGGGATCCCGAAATCTTCGCCCATCTTCTGTACCGCCTGGTTCATCAATGGCGGGCCACAGAAGTACAGTTCAATGTCTTCGGGAGTTTCGTGATGGTTCAGGTAATTGTCGATCACCACCTGGTGAATGAACCCTACAAATCCGTCCCCGGCTTCGTCGTGTATATCTTTCTTCACTTTCCAGTTGTCTTCAGGAAGCGGCTCCGATAGCGCCATATAGAACCTGAAATTCGGGAAATCCCTTTCTAGTTCACGGAAGTGCTCTATGTAGAACAATTCCCTCTTGGAACGCCCTCCGTACCAGTAGGTCACCTTTCGTCCCGTTTTTAAGGTCTTGAAGAGGTGATACAGGTGAGATCGCATTGGTGCCATTCCCGCACCTCCACCAACATACAGCATCTCAGCTTCCGATGGATTGATGAAGAACTCACCGTAAGGTCCCGAGATCGTTACTTTATCGCCTTTTTTACAATTGAATATGTACGAGGATGCTATCCCAGGGTTTACCTGCATCCATTGGTTCTTAGCGCGATCCCATGGTGGGGTGGCGATACGAACGTTCAGCATGATCTCCCTTCCTTCCGCAGGGTAAGAAGCCATGGAATATGCACGCTCCACGGTTTCGTTATTCTTCATAACAAGTGGCCATAGTCCGAATTTATCCCACTCAGCCTGGAACTTATCAGGTGTCTCGTGTTCTTCAGGGTGCGCGGTGATATCGATTTCCGAATATTTAACCTCACATGGGGGAATTTCGATCTGAATATATCCTCCGGCCTTGTAATTCATATCTTCGGGGATCTCAACCACGAATTCCTTGATGAAGGATGCCACGTTGTAATTTCGGACCACAGTTGCTTCCCATTTCTTGATTCCGAAGACTTCCTCAGGAATATGGATATTCATATCCTGCTTTACCTTTACCTGGCATGCCAGGCGTGCGCCCGACTGTAATTCCTTTCTCGTAAAGTGAGGTGTTTCGGTTGGCAATGCCTCACCACCACCTTCGAGTACGTGACATTCACACTGAATACAGGTTCCACCCCCACCACAAGCCGAGGGCAGGAATACCTTTTGATTTCCCAGGGTGGACAGCAGGGTCCCTCCGGAAGGTACTTCGATCACCTTTTCATCGTTGATCGTAATCTTAACCGGGCCGGACGGAGCTAGTTTTTGTTTGGTGAATAGTAACAAAGCAACCAAAAGCAATATCAGTACCAGGAACGCTACTACTGTTGCTAAAATGACTCCCAATGTACTTGCTAAGATCATATTATTGAGGTGTTATTTCTGAAACTTCCTGAGTTTCGTTTTGTGCTAATTCTTTTGATGTTTTTTCTGAAACCGTCTCAACCTGAGCTGTTCCGCCTTCGTTTCCTTCAGCAGCATCGTCTCCACCTGTCAACATTCCACCGAAGCTCATAAAACCTATGGCCATCAGACCAGTGATAATAAACGTGATCCCCAGCCCACGTAGTGGCGCCGGTACGTTTGAATAACGGATCTTCTCCCGAATAGCCGCAATAGCCAGGATAGCCAGGAACCAACCAATCCCACTACTGAAGCCATAGTTAAGGGCCAGTCCGAAACTTTCGATCTCCCTGGATTGCATAAAGAGCGATCCACCCAGGATAGCACAGTTCACAGCAATCAACGGGAGGAATATCCCCAAAGAGTTGTACAGTGAAGGAGAAAATCTTTCCACAACGATCTCCACCAGCTGTACCATGGTTGCGATTGTGGCTATAAACAGGATGAACGATAAGAAGCTCAGATCGTAATCGGCGAATTCCGCCCCTAGCCAGGACAGTGCGCCTTCCTGCAGTATATATTGATCCAGCAGCCAGTTCAGAGGAACTGTTACCGTTAATACGAAGATCACGGCAGCCCCAAGACCCACAGCGGTACTTACTTTCTTAGACACAGCCAGGTACGAACACATACCCAGGAAATAGGCAAATACCATGTTGTCTACAAAGACCGACTTAAAAAATAATTCTACATGTTCCATAATGAAATGTTTTCTGTACCTGCTTTAGTTTTCTTCGATTAGTGCTTTATTCCTGCTTCGTTGTACCCAGATAATGATCCCTACAACGATAAGTGCCATTGGCGGCAGAACCATGAAACCGTTGTTCTCATATCCTATGGCGTAAAGGCCGGTTTTTTCCACGGAATCTCCTAAAACTTTAATTCCGAAAAGTGTTCCCGAACCAAGTAGTTCACGGAAAAATCCAACGATGATCAGGATGATACCGTAGCCCAATGCATTACCAACACCATCCAGGAAAGATTTCCAGGGTCCGTTTCCAAGTGCGAATGCCTCGAAACGCCCCATGATGATACAGTTGGTAATGATTAGCCCGATAAACACCGAAAGTTCCTTACTCAGCTCATAGGCAAATGCCTTTAAAACCTGGTCCACGATGATCACCAGCGTAGCAACTACGATCAGCTGCACAATGATCCTGATCTTAGACGGGATCACATTTCGCAAAAGCGAGATCACCACGTTCCCTACACCAAGAACAAAGATCACAGAGATAGCCATCACTATGGAAGGCTTTAACTGTGCCGTGATCGCAAGAGCGGAACAGATACCGAGAACCTGGATGGTGATCGGGTTATTGTCCGCTAATGGATCCAGGATTAGTTTACTGTCTTTTTTAGATAGAAGTCCCATAAGCTTAGTTTAGTTTTTTGAAGTAAGGCACATACATTTTTACATCTTTCTGAAGCATAGCCGTCAAACCGTCCCCTGTAATTGTCGCACCTGCCAGAGCATCCACTTCCTGATCCGTTTTGTCGTCATTCTTAGGGTCGTTATTACCCTTGGCAACTTTGATCCCGGAAAAGGCGTCACCATTCAGAAAAGATTCACCACTAAAATCATCCATAAAGAAGCGTTGCTTGATCTCGGCACCAAGACCCGGGGTCTCACCTTTATGATCGAAATACACACCTTTAATGGTCATAGTCTTGTCCACGGCAACAAAGCCCCAGATCGCATCCCAAAGTCCTTTCCCTCTTACCGGCATCACATAGATCTCTTCACCGTCCTTTTCAGCAAGGAACAAAGGCAGCCTGCGCTGGTAATCTCCATCTTTGGCTTTTGCTTCTTCCTTTTTAATATCGATCAGATAAGCCTGGTCGTCTTCCGAAACCTCATCTCCCTGGATCACAAATTGTTTTTTGATGTACTTGGCAAATTCCGCCTCTACCTTGTCGGTTGGAATAAATTCAACATCATTCGCACCGGTGTTCTCATGTACACCCATGGCGTAAAGTATGTTCTGCTGTTTTTCGTATCGCTCATTTGCCTTGATAAGTGGTTTAGCCTGCGAAGCCACAAAGGCAAGCAGGGAACCCACTACAAGCACCATGATAATGGCGAATATGACGGTATAACTGTTCTTTTCTGTGTTAAGTGCCATAATTAAGCGGTTTTAACTTTTAGACGTTTCGCTCTGCGCTTGATATTCCCCTGAACCACATAGTGGTCGATTGTTGGCGCGAATACATTCATAAGAAGGATGGCGAGCATCACTCCTTCGGGGTAGGCCGGGTTAAAGACGCGGATCATCACCGAAATGAACCCGATAAGGAAACCGTAGATCCACTTACCTCTATTGGTTTGGGAGGCTGTAACCGGGTCTGTTGCCATATAGACAATACCGAAGGCGAGTCCGCCAATCAACAGGTGATGCCAGAATTCGGTACTCATCAGCGCATAGAATTTGCTGCTTTCCGAGATCCACCCAAGGTCTGCCACCATGTTGAACATATAACCCATTACCAATGCACCAATGATCGAGGACACCATGATCCTCCAGCTCCCGATCTTTGTAAAGATCAGAATCAGCGCACCGAGTAGAATGAGCATGGTCGAGGTCTCACCTACCGATCCCGGGATGAATCCGAAGAACATATCCATCAGGCTGTACCCGGCTTCATTGCCCTGGGCAAGACTTCCCAATACGGTCTCTCCCGTGATCGCATCCGGTTGGCCGGCTGTTTCAACCGCACCGTGAACCCATACCTTATCACCACTCATCCAGGTAGGATAAGCGAAGAAAAGGAAGGCACGAATAGTGAGTGCCGGATTCAGAATATTCATCCCAGTACCACCAAATACCTCTTTCCCGATCACCACACCGAAGGCAACTGCCACAACCAGCATCCACAGTGGGATATCAACAGGAACGATCAACGGTACAAGCATACCTGTAACCAGGTAACCCTCTTCTACTTCGTGTCCCTTGATAACGGCAAACATAAATTCGATCGCAAGTCCTACCCCGTAGGAGATTAGAACTAATGGAATGACTTTCCATGCACCTACTTCGAAATTCGCCCAGTTCCAGAATTCACCGCTGAAGAAGCCTGCAGCTTTGGTTATTTCCGGAAGGGTTTGCAAATTGTGCTGATACCCTGCATTGAAGATCCCGAATATCAAACAGGGGATAAGCGCCATGATAACAATGTTCATGGTCCGCTTCAGGTCGTCGGCACCCTTTATGTGCGTACCACCATGGGTTGTTTCATTCGGAAGGTATAAGAAAGTATGAAGCGCATTGAAGGCCGGGGCCATTTTCTTACCCTTATACTTTTCCTTGAGTCTATGTAATTTTTGTTTCAATCCCATAGCGTTATCCTATTTCTTTATACATTAAATCCAGGCCTTTTCTGATGATCGCCTGGTGAGGTTGCTTGGAAACACAAACGAATTCGGTTAGCGCAAAGTCCTCCGGAGCCACTTCGTACATTCCGAGGGCTTCCATTTGGTCCAGGTCCGCTACCATACACGCTTTCAGTATCTGAAGCGGGTATATGTCCAGAGGAAAGACCTCTTCGTAGTTACCGGTAACCACAAATGCCCGGTGCTCACCATTGGTATTTGTATTCAGTTCGTATTTCTTATTCGGCATCATCCATGAAAAGGTAAATGCCCTGGTAGGTGATATCTTGTTGAATATGGGTTTGTTCCACCCGAAAAGTTCGTAATCATCTCCTTCAGGAATAACACTTACAGTATTGTCATAGAATCCAAGGTGACTTTTCGGAGAGATTGTTGTCCCCGACAGCACATTACCGCTGATCACTCGAACGTTCTCCTCATCCAGTCCCGAATCGTAAACAAAGGTTGATACCTCCGATCCTATCTTCGTACTGTAGTACTTAGGTGCCTTAACAGATGAACCTGCTAAGGCTAGTATCCTTTCGGCATTGAACTTCCCGGTAAGCAACAATTCACCGATGATCACAAGATCCTGGGCTGCAACGGTCCAAACCACTTCTCCCTTGTTAACAGGGTCGATCTTCCCGATCTGCGTACCCACATTACCGGCAGGGTGCGGACCCTTGACCATGTGAATACTCACATCCTTCATATTTGCAAGTGGTGAGGAAGCATCTCCTACGGAAACATGTACCTTACCACTGGTAAGCTTACCGAGTGCAGTAAGTGCAGCCTGAAGCTCACTTTCCTTTCCACGAAGGGTGAAATCCAGGTCGGCCTCCAGAGGTGCTGTAGTGTAACCCGAAATAAAAATCGCCTTCGGCTCACTATCAGTTTTCGCGATCACATCGTAAGGACGTTGCTTTATGAACGGCCAGCATCCGCCGTTCAACAGAAGCTCTTTGATGGCTTCCGCCGAGGCTGAAGACGGATCCAGCTTTCCAAAATCCTTATACGTATCCTGTTGGTCTCCTTCAATCAACAAGCGGGTGATTACCCGCTTTGCTCCTCTTTCTATTTCCGTTAAAGTTCCACTCACAGGCGAAACGAATTTGATCGCCTCGTTATCCTTTGAGTAAAAAATAGTATCTCCGGCCTGCAATTTTGCGCCTTCTTTTACCACCATTTTTGGTGTGATAAGATGAAAGTCGGAGGGGCGGATGGCGAATGTTCTTGACCGAGGTGCTTTGGAAAGTGTTTTTTCGGCTTCGCCTTTTAATCGAATGTTAAGACCTTTTCTAATCTTAATGTCTTTGGACATAGGACAGTCGTGTTAAATTTCTTTTGAACCCGAACGCATTTTTTCGGGTGTGCAAATTTATGAATTTAAAGTCGCACAGCACAAATTATGCTTGTAAAATTTTGTATTCGGAACTGCAAACGTTTTCGGTTGAATTTAAGGCACAAAAATTGTTTATCTTTAGCTCCTAAACCACATTTCATGGGTAAAATCCTGCTCGTTTTTTCGCTTTTTCTCGCAGCAAATCCATATGTTTTCGCACAAGTGGATGAGATTCCACCACCGGAATATATCCGAACAGTTCAATTCAAGGGAAGCACTTCCCAGAGTCAGTTACCGATCATCCGCCTTGGGGAAAGACTCCAAATGTCCTTTGATGCGCTGAATGGTGAAGAAGCCGATTACTATTACGTGATCCAGCATTATAACTTCGACTGGACCGAGAGCGATCTCTCCAAAGGAGAGTATCTCAATGGTTTCGACGACGTACGTATAGAAACCTACGAGAATTCCCTGAATACCCTTCAGATATTCTCACATTACTATCTCAATATCCCGAACCGGGAAACAAGAGCCATCACCAAGAGTGGAAATTACCTGATCACAATTTACAATGACGACGGCCACCCTGTCTTCTCAAGGAAGTTCATGGTTATCGAGAATATTGCCGGGGTTGAAGTGGCGATCAGGCGCTCCCGCGACCTGAACTTTATAAGGGAAAAGCAGTCCGTTCAATTCACCATAAACTCCCCTACTCTTCAACTGATCAATCCTAAACAAACCGTGAAAACACTGGTGATGCAGAACAGCAACCTGAAATCGGCCATAACCGACCTGAAACCTCAATATACCATAGGAACAGAACTTATCTACCGCTATGACCAGGAATCTTCGTTTTGGGGAGGAAATGAATTCAACAATTTCGACAACAAGGATGTCAGGGCCGCAAATAATGGTATCAGGAGTGTCGATCTGAATGATCTCTATGAAAACTATTTGTTCTCGGACATATCAAGGGCAGACCGGCCTTACACCTATAATCCCGACATAAACGGAAACTTCGTGGTTCGGAATATCAATGCTCAGAATCCGTCCATAGAAGCTGAGTACGTGGTCATGCATTTCAACCTTCAGTACTACGAGGATATTGGCGATAAGGAAATTCATATTTACGGAAACTTCAATAACTGGACGATAGACGGAACAACCTACTTGGTTTACGACGATTACAGCGACTCCTACAGGCTGTCCAGGTTGTTCAAACAAGGATTCTACAATTATAAATACGTATTGGTGGACAGGGATGGCTCTATAGATGAAGGTGCTATTTGCGGTAATTTCTGGCAAACAGAGAACGAATATACTGTCCTGGTGTATTACAGGGCATTGGGTTCGCGCTACGACAGGATCATTGGTGTTGGAATTGGAAATTCTACCAACATCACCAATAATTGAGCAATTCATAAAATCCATTCTGAAAACCGAGAAGTTTGGTTAACTTTGAGGTATGAGCTCGGACAAGCCCGTACCAACCAGCGGCAGAAAGGCAATGAAATATCGTGCCGCCGAATGCCGAAACTGCGGTCATCCACTGGAACTGACAGACCGCTACTGCTCCTATTGCTCCCAGATGAATACAACCAAAAGCCTGGCGCTCAAGGATTTTTTCGGGGAATTCATAGGGAGTATCATCACCTACGATTCACGTTTTCGGTACACCCTGAAAGACCTGCTGTTTAGGCCCGGGGTGATCACTAGAAACTATGTTAATGGCCAACGCCTGAAATACGCCAACCCGTTTAGATTCTATCTGAGCGTATCTATTGTTTATTTCATACTTCAGGGGCTGATCAGCACATTCACCGGGAATAACCAACTCATTGATAATATCTCGTCGAATAACACTCCCGACATACACCTGACCACCCCGGACGCTGAATCCGGTGAAGCGGTTTCAGAAAAAGATTCACTTAAAAAGGATAGTATAAAAGCAAAGAGAAATAATCTTTCAAAATTGGATTCCATACTTGGCGCCAGGAATATCAGGGTCAATACCAAAGAACTCGATTCCATCATGGCGGAAAATGATGTTAACCTCAACGAGGTCGACATCGATTCCCTGGTTCGCGAAACTAGCATACTGAACCTCATCCGCGGGAAAAAGGAGAAATCCTATACCCTAATCCCCGAATCCAGTTTGGATACCTTGAGTTTTGCAGAAAGGAATTTTAAGCGATTTATGTTGTACCGCGATTTCTACAGAACCACCGAGATATCCAATCCCGTAGTCGCCCTGGATAGTATGGGTCACGCCAACAACAGTTTCAATCGCTGGGCCTACGGCAAGAATAAATCTATAGAACGCATTGAGAATAATCCCGGGGAATTCTTTCAGTACCTGATTGAAAAGACACCCTTCTTTCTCTTCTTTTTCACCCCTATCTACGCGCTTTTCTTCTGGCTGATCTATTCCGCCAAGAAATACACTTATATGGAACACATGATCTTCATCTTCCATATTTTCAGTTTTGTGTTCCTTGCAGGGATAATTTGCCTGATCCCGGATTCCTTTATACGGGGTGGCGAAGATAACGTGGTGTTTTCGGCGGTGCTTGTTTTGCTGGGGCCGATCTATTTTTATAAAGCCCTCCGTAATTTTTATCAGCAAAACCGACTCATAACAATAATAAAATTTATATTTTTAAACTGGATTTTCTGGATAGGAGCAAGTGTTGCGGCACTCTTATTCTTTGCTGTAACTGCCGCGATGTATTAGATGGTACAACAGGTAACAAAAGGTATAAAGATCTCGGTGACAACTCACTATGAAGGATTTTTGGGTAGTGACCATAAGACGAGCTATGCCTTTTCCTATAATATAACCATCGAGAACAATAGCAAGGATACGGTCCAACTCATCTCGAGATGCTGGAATATCATGGATGCATTGAACAGTACCCAGGTGGTTACCGGCCAGGGGGTGATCGGGATGAAACCCGTACTCGACCCCGGCGAATCACATTCCTACAGCAGTGGCTGTATGCTCCTGGCTCCCGTCGGTGCGATGAATGGAACCTACACCATGATCAATTTCAATAGTAAAAAGGCCTTCAAAGTACAGATCCCCACATTCAAATTGTGGGCTGATTTCGCGATGAACTAGTCCCTTTACAAATATCTTCTTGCCGATTCCCCGGTTTGAAGGTCTTCATAGAACATTTCTACTTTTTGTTTCAGGGTAACCTGGGTGATACTCTTTGTTTTCACAAAAGTTCGATCCATGATCAGGTCGGTGTTTGGGTCGCCATCGCCTGCCTCCCTGTGAAACTGCATGATCTCGGGAGTTCCCGGGTCGAGGTGATCGAACAGGAATTCGGAGAACCAAAGTTCACGTTTGGCTTTCATTTCTTCGGAATACAATAAAGACGAAGACCATATGGCCGGAGCCAGTGGTTTTTCTACAAAATGCTTCTCCTCACCGTCCCAAACCCACTCATATAGCCTGAGTGATGAACTGTAGTCTACAGCTACTATCGTGAATGGTTCCACATCGGCCAGATAATAGGCGGCCATAGTTTCCTTGAGGTCATTGGCTGCCAGCAGATCCTTCACGATTATACCCCTGCTCATTCGATACTCCGCTTTTCTTTCATGAGCCGTGAAACCTCCGTTCATAAGGCTAACCAGGCGTTTTTTGCTGCTTACACCTATCCAGGTTCCCCCGGCCAATTCATCCATAGGAAAAAGCAGCCTTTCCGCATGATGTTCGTGAAAATCGGGAAGAAGCGTATTCCTGTCCGGGGATTCATCGCGGTTGGAGGTGATCACAAAACCGTTGTCGGGCTTCGGAAAAAAGGTAAGCGTACACATAGACGGAGCGTTAAAAACTTTCGGCAAGATAATTACAAAAAATGTAAGATTTCCGGATTTGAGCAGTCTAATAATTACTGAAGTCGGAACTGTATGATGACGGTTTCCACTTTTTAATTTTGTACCTTTGCACGGCATTCGAACAAAGTTTGAAACACCTATTTTGTCAATTCTCTAACATCACTAAAAAAGCAATCATGGGAAAAGGATTCTACGACGTACCAATCGCTGTTAACGAGCCTGTACTGGGGTATGCACCAGGCAGCCCTGAACGGGAAGAAGTTCTGAAAACCTACAGGGAAATGTATAACAGTACTGTGGATGTACCCTTATATATTAACGGAAAAGAAGTACGCACTGGCGATACAGTTACGATTTCCCCTCCACATGAGCACAAACACTCACTTGGAGTCTACCATACTGCCACCCAGGAACATATAGAACAAGCTATCGAAACTGCGCTCGAAGCAAGGAAAAAATGGGCAGCCACCTCCTGGGAGAACAGGGCGGCGATCTTCCTTCGCGCGGCGGAACTACTGGCAGGCCCGTATCGCGCAAAGATCAATGCGGCTACCATGCTGGGACAGTCTAAAACGGTTCACCAGGCAGAGATCGATTCGGCCTGTGAGATCATAGATTTCCTTCGTTTCAACGTGCAATTCATGACAGAGATCTATGCAGAACAACCCGAATCCACTTCGGGAGCCTGGAACCGACTGGAATACAGGCCTCTTGAAGGATTCGTATACGCTATCACTCCTTTCAACTTCACTGCAATTGCCGGGAACCTGCCTACTTGTGTAGCCATGATGGGGAATGTGGTTGTTTGGAAACCGAGCCACAGTCAGATGTATTCGGCCAAAGTATTATTGGATGTGTTCAGGGAAGCCGGAGTTCCGGACGGGGTGATCAATATGGTGATGGGTAATCCTGTGATGATCACTGATACCTTGCTGGCCAGCCCCGATTTCAGTGGGGTTCACTTCACAGGTTCTACGGATGTGTTCAGGGGGATCTGGCAGAAGATCGGAAACAATATCGATAAGTACAAAACCTATCCGCGAATTGTCGGTGAGACAGGTGGGAAGGATTTCATCGTAGCACACAGCTCTTCAAATCCGAAACAAGTTGCAACCGCAATTTCAAGAGGTGCCTTCGAATTCCAGGGACAAAAGTGTAGCGCGGCCAGCCGTTGCTATATCTCAAGGAGTATCTGGCCTGAAGTAAAACAAATGGTGATAGAGGATGTAAATTCCTTTAAAATGGGTTCTCCTGAAAATATGGAGAATTTCATCACGGCGGTGATCCACGAAGGATCCTTCAACAAACTGGCTCGATATATTGACGAAGCAAAAGCGGCAGACAATGCAGAGATCATTGTGGGCGGAACCTATGATGATTCCGAAGGTTATTTCATCCATCCAACCGTGATAGTAACTACCGATCCAAAGTATCCAACCATGTGTACTGAACTGTTCGGCCCTGTGGTAACTATTTTCGTTTACGAGGATGATGCCTGGGAAGAAACACTACAGCTTGTGGATAATACCAGTGAATATGCCTTGACCGGTGCGGTGTTCAGCGAAGACCGTTATGCCCTGGAAAGAGCTGTTAAGGTCCTGGAGAACGCTGCCGGTAATTTCTACATCAACGACAAACCAACGGGTGCGGTCGTAGGGCAACAACCTTTTGGTGGTGCGAGGGCAAGTGGAACCAATGATAAGGCCGGTAGTAAACTGAACCTATACAGATGGATATCACCGAGAATGGTTAAAGAGACCTTTGTGTCTCCAACGGACTATCGTTATCCGTTCCTGGGAGAATAAATACTGAAAAAGCAGCGAAATTCGCTGCTTTTTTTATGGTTTGTATTTAAGCGGAAGGTGTACCACACTCTTGGTATCGAAGAATTCTTCTTTGAAATAATTCGACAGCGGGTACACGGTTGCCTTCGGAAAGTTAGCCAGCTCTTCTGAAAGATCCCCTCCTTTGAGGTAAAGGATTCCGTTCTTCAGATCGTGCCTGCTCTTTTTGGCCACACGATCCTTCACCCACCGAACAAAGGTTTCCATTTGAGCCACCGCTCTACTGACGATGAAGTCGTATTGCCCTGTAATGTTCTCAACCCTGTCGTTTGTAATGTTGACATTTTCGAGCTCCAGTGCCGAGACCACTTCCGTCACCACCCTGATCTTTTTACCGATACTATCTACCAGGTGAAATTTCGTTTCGGGAAACAGGATTGCAAGTGGAATACCGGGAAAACCACCGCCGGTGCCTACATCGAGTATACTGCTACCCGGAAGGAAAACCTGAACTTTGGCTATACCAAGTGAATGCAGCACATGACGAAGATATAGCTCATCGACATCCTTGCGCGAGACCACATTGATCTTCGTATTCCAGTCCTGGTACAATCCATTAAGTGCTTCAAAGCGGGATTGTTGTTCCGGACTGAGTTCCGGAAAATATTTTAGGATCAGGTCCATTATAACTTATTAACTGCAAACTTAGAATTTCTTTGATAAAATATGACAGGGCATTGGAAGATTTAGAATTACAATCCGTATTTTGGACCCTTCATTTCAAAATCCCCATTTTGAGCAAAACAAACTCAGTGCGTACGCAACATATTAGTTTTTCACGTGTAGATTCAGCAAAATTCTTCAGAACACTAAACAAAAGAGTAAACGGCTATTTTAAGGAGAATAATATTTCCAGGAACGGAAACTGGAAACTTCACCTTAAATCGGTGATCATGTTCTCACTTTACCTTGCACCATATTTCCTGTTGATGTCCCTTAATCTCCCATGGTGGGCACAGCTCCTGCTTACCATTGTGATGGGAGTTGGTATGGCGGGTGTAGGGATGAATGTGATGCATGACGCAAACCACGGAGCCTATTCCTCCAAGAAATGGATCAATAAAGTAATGGGCGGAAGCATGTATATCCTGGCCGGTAATGTTTACAACTGGCAGGTTCAACACAATGTTCTTCATCATACCTATACAAACATACACGGACACGATGAGGATCTTGAAGCGGGCAGGATCCTGCGTTTCTCGGAGCATGCCAAGTGGCACCGACTTCATAAATTCCAACACTTATACAGTGTGTTTTTCTACGGATTGCTTACGCTGAATTGGGTTGTAACGGCCGATTTCAGGCAGACGAAGCGATATCTTGCCCAGAAACTGTCCTATGGGAAAATGCCCAGCCCTTTGAAACAGTGGAGCATTCTGATCTCAACAAAGGTGATCTACACCGCTGTCTGGATCATATTGCCCATTTTTGTCTTCAACATTGTATGGTGGAAGGTCCTGATAGGGTTTGTGATCATGCACTATGTAGCCGGACTCATTCTGAGCATTGTGTTCCAGCTGGCACATGTGGTGGAAGATGCGGAAGTAGTGTTACCAGATCCTTCAGGTACCATGAAGAATACCTGGGCGATCCACCAATTGTTCACCACCGTTAATTTTTCAACCAAGAACAAGATCATGAATTGGTTCACCGGGGGATTAAACCACCAGGTGGAACATCATATCTTTCCGAATATAAGTCATATACACTATTCGAAGATCTCGAAGATCGTCCGGCAAACCGCCAGAGAATTCAATCTTCCGTACAACGAATACAAAACCACCCGAAAGGCGCTCATCGCACATTTCAGGCATTTGAAACAGATGGGTGTCCGGCCGGCAATTGCTACCTAAATTATGAATCCGAAATTATCCGATCGCGTCAACAATATGGCAACCTCGGCCACACTGGCAATGGCCGCCAAAGCGAGAGAACTTCGTGAAGAAGGCAGAGATATCATAGGTTTAAGTCTGGGTGAACCAGATTTCACCGTTCCAGAATTTGTAAAGGACGCTGCTATCCAGGCGGTAAAAGACGATTATCACGCATACACACCGGTTGATGGTTATGCCGAATTGAAACAGGCCATTATTACCAAGTTCAAGCGAGATAACAATTTGAACTACACCCCAGCCCAGATCGTAGTATCCACCGGCGCGAAGCAATCCATCGCGAACTTAGCCCAGGTCCTTATTAACCCGGGAGACGAAATTCTGCTGCCTGCTCCTTATTGGGTGAGTTACAGCGATATTGGCAAGGTAGCCGAAGGTGTTCCCGTAATTATTCCTACTGGTATTGAGAGTGATTTTAAAGTGACTCCCGAGGCGCTGGAAGCTGCGATCACACCGAGATCCAAAATGCTGATCTACAGTTCACCCTGTAACCCCAGCGGCTCTGTCTACAGCAGGGAGGAATTGAGAGCACTTGCAGATGTCCTGGTGAAATACCCCAACATCATCGTGGTTAGCGATGAGATCTACGAGCATATCAATTTTACGGGAAGCCATGCATCCATGGCGCAGTTCGAAGATATGTACAACCAAACCGTTACTGTGAACGGGGTTTCCAAAGCCTATGCAATGACAGGATGGCGGATAGGATACATCGGTGCTCCCGAGTACATCGCCAGGGCCTGTAATAAAATGCAGGGACAGGTGACAAGTGGTGCTAACTGTATTGCACAACGGGCAACAATTGCAGCACTTGAGAACCCACCGGAAAAGATACAGTATATGGTAGATGCGTTCCGGGAAAGAAGAAAACTTATCCTCGGTTTGCTTGCGGAAATACCCGGTTTCAAAACCAACGAGCCGGAAGGTGCATTCTACGTTTTTCCTGATGTGTCGTATTACTTCGGAAAGACGATCGATGGTGTTCATATTGAAAATGCTTCGGATTTTGCACTGTTCCTGCTCGACAAGGCCAATGTAGCGACGGTTACCGGGGAAGCCTTCGGAAGTCCGAATTGCATACGCATCTCCTACGCGGCTTCAGAAAAAGACATTACAGAAGCCCTGAAAAGAATTAAAGAGGTTCTATCATAAACCATTCTTATGGCAAAATTCCTGTTACTCGGCTCCGGTGAACTTGGAAAGGAATTCGTAATCGCGGCCCAGCGTATTGGACAAACCGTGATCGCGGTGGATAGTTACGAGAACGCCCCGGCCATGCAGGTGGCGGATGACTTCGAAGTGATCAACATGCTGGATGGTGATGCCCTTGACGCCGTTGTGGAAAAACACAAACCGGATCATATCGTTCCCGAGATCGAAGCAATTCGCACCGAACGATTTTACGATTACGAAAAACAGGGTTACCATGTGGTTCCTTCGGCGCGAGCTGCTAATTTCACCATGAATCGCAAGGCCATCCGAGACCTTGCCGCAAAGGAATTAGGCCTTAAAACAGCGCCATACAGCTATGCGACCTCCGAGCAAGAGCTGCAAAATGCCGTGAAGGAAATTGGAATTCCATGCGTGGTCAAGCCATTGATGTCATCCAGTGGAAAAGGCCAGAGTACGATTCGTTCTGAAGAGGAAGTCGCTTATGCATGGAAATACAGCCAGGAAGGCTCCCGCGGTGATGTAGCTGAAGTGATCGTAGAGGGATTCATCGATTTTAACTACGAGATCACCCTCCTAACAGTAACCCAGCACAAAGGAACTACACTGTTCTGCCCTCCTATCGGACACAGGCAGGAAGGTGGTGATTACCGTGAAAGCTGGCAACCCGCTCCGATGACAAAAGAGGATCTTTCTACCGCTCAATCGATGGCAGCAAAGGTTACCGATGCCCTTGGAGGAGCCGGAATCTGGGGGGTGGAATTCTTTATTGCGGACGGTGGTGTGTATTTTTCTGAATTGTCACCGCGCCCGCACGATACTGGGATGGTCACCCTGGCGAACACCCAAAACTTCAACGAATTCGAACTTCACTTACGTGCGATCCTTGGTCTGCCAATTCCCGAGATCACCCTGGAGCGTATCGGTGCTTCGTCCGTCATTCTCGCGAACGGACATTCGGAAAGTCCTACATTTTCGGGGATTGAAGCCATTGCATCGGCAGTAAGATCAGACTTCAGGTTATTTGGTAAGCCTACCTCCCGACCCAACCGAAGAATGGGGGTTGTGGTAACCTACGACAACCTGGGCGGCAGTATTGAAGAAGTGGTCTCACGCGCCAAGAATCTTTCAGAAAAAGTAAAAGTAGAGCTCTAACTACCGGTTCCGCCAGAAGAAAGGCGTTAGTAGGATGAGTACAGTGAACAACTCCAGACGACCTATCAGCATCAGGAAGGTAGACCACCATTTTGCTGCGGTCGGCAGGCCGGCGTAATTACTGGTAGGCCCCAGATCTCCGAGGGCCGGACCCACATTACCAAGAGTGGACGCAGCACCACCGAGGGCCGTATCGAAATCGAGACCGAGCCACGAAAAGACCAGAACCCCAACGATAAACGACAGCATATAGAGAATAAAGAAAGCCAGGATATTGAAAACGATGGGTTGTTGCACCGCCCTGTTGTTGTAGCGCACCGGAAGTATCGCATTGGGATGCAGGGTCCTCCTGAATTCGATGATCCCGTTCTTGATCATAATCAAGTGACGAACGATCTTAACCCCACCGGCAGTCGATCCCGATGAACCCCCAAGGAACATGAGTCCGAAGAAAAATATGGTCAGGAAGGGTGTCCACAGTGTATAATCGGCCGAAACGAATCCGGTGGTCGTAACAATCGCCAGTACCTGGAAAAGACCATGGCGAACAGCACTCTCAAATTCCCCCCATACCATTGGATGATCAACACCCGAAGCAGAAGGATCCGCACTAAAATAGATAAATGCCGCCGCTACCACAGTTAGTGCGAAAATAAGGATACCGTAAAGTTTGAACTCTTCATCCCGGAAGATCTTGCTGAATTTGGTCTTGAATGCGAAATAGCTCAAGACAAAATTTGTTCCCGCCAAAAACATAAAGACCATGATGATATATTGTATCATCGGCCGATCATTCCAAAAGGCAACACTGGCGTTCTTGGTTGAAAAACCTCCTGTACTAAGTGTACTCAGAGAGTGATTGATAGCATCGAAGAAGTCCATTCCGGCTATCTTCAGTAAAACGGTCTCCGCAACCGTATAACCAACGTAAATGATCCATAGCCGTTTGGCCGTATCCGTGATCCTTGGGTGCAATTTATCTCCACCGGGACCCGGGGCTTCGGCCGCAAACAGCTGCATACCTCCTATCCCAAGTAGTGGCAGGATGGCAATGGCGAGTACGATGATCCCCATACCCCCGATCCAGTGGGTGACACTTCGCCAGAAGAGTACACCTTTTGGAAGGCTTTCAATGTCGTTCAGAATGGAGGCCCCGGTAGTGGTATAACCACTCATGGTCTCAAAAAAAGCATTGGTAAAACCCGGAATGGCCCCTGTGAATACATATGGCAGCGTGCCGGCCAGCGACATTATGATCCAGCCGAAGGTTACAATTAGATAACCCTCTCGTTTCTGCATTTCCTTCGAATACTTCCGGGTGAGAAGCATTAGTGCAGTTCCTACGGCCAAAACGGTAAGTCCGGAATAGATCATCTGCAAACCCACACCGTCATCGTAGACAAAGCTCACAATGGACGACAGCATGATAAAACCACCGTTCACCAGGAGCAATAACCCCATTAGGTGAAAAATGATCCTGTAATTGAGTTTGGAGATGGAGTGAGGCATCAGACAAAGAGTTTTTCCACCTTCTTAATAGACTGGGGCAGACAGCAAACCACAATACGGTCTCCGCTCTTGATCTCGAAACCACCCAGCGCGATAAGGCCCTGGCCATTCCTGATCACACCACCGATCACCGCCGAACGCGGGAAATCGATCTCCCGGATCACCTTGTCGCATACTTCAGAACTCGGTGTTACCAGGAACTCCAGCAGCTCTGCATTCATATTATTGAGGCGCGTCATGGCTACGATCTCACCTTTCCTCACATAACGGAAGATATTGTTGGCCGCAAGTAGCTTTTTGTTGATCAGGGTATCAATGCCGATGGAGTGCGACAACTGGAAATAGTCCATGTTCTCAACCAGCGCAATGGTCTTTCTCACACCTTTCGACTTGGCCACAAGACAGGACATGATGTTCGTTTCACTGTTCCCCGTTACGGAAATGAAGGCGTCCATATCGTCGATAGCTTCTTCCTCCAGTAATTCCACATTTCGTCCGTCCCCGTTGATCACGAGACAGCTTGGGATATCGTCGGCGATCTCGAATGCTTTCTCCTTATCGTTCTCTATAAGTTTTACGTTGAAACTATTCTTACATAGATCCCTTGCAGTTTTGATACCAATGGCACTTCCTCCAAGGATCATCACATTTCGAATGTCCTCTTTTACTTTTCCCGAAAGCTTGTAAATATGTTCCACACCCTCAGGCGTCGTGGTGAAGTACACCTGGTCACCTTCCTTAAATTGTGTGTCTCCCCTCGGGATAAGGGTGTATTGGGTCCCGAACCGCTGAATGGCTATAGGCACATAGTCCAATTCGGGGTATTCCTCCCCCACTTCCCTTACGGTCTTACCCACAAATGAAGCTGTTCGCGCAAGGTGCAACCCGATCATGGTGAGGGCACCTTCGTCGAATTGATAGGTATCGTTGAATGCACTTTGGTTCAGCAACAACATTATTTCGTTGGCCGCAAGTGCTTCGGGTGAAATGAGCTCGTCTATTCCAAATTTGGTGAATCCCACCAGATCCTTATTCTCAATGAATTCGTTGTTCGAAATACGAGCAATGGTACGTTTTGCTCCCAACTGCTTGGCAAGCACACAGGCAGTGATATTTGTGGTTTCACTGGAGGTTACCCCGATCACAAGATCGGTGGCTGCTACCTTTGCCTCCTTCAGAATAGAAATTGAAGTAGCATCACCACGCACCACGCGTATATCCAGGTGGGTATCCGCATAAGCCAGCGATTCCCTGTTGGTGTCAATTAAAGTAATGTCCTGAGATTCGAAAGAAAGTAGCTTCGCCAAATGAAATCCAACTTCACCCGCTCCAGCTATAATGATCTTCATAACAATTTATATGAAATGGGATGTGCAAATGTATGTAAAATTGAATAACAAAGTCTAAATTACCCGATTTAGTTCGACACACCAACCGTAAGAATGATACCGTATCAGCTTTGGTATCGTTCTGTATCGCTTAACGGAATTATCAAAAAAGTATGTAGCTTTGCAGCCATTAATTGATGGAAGCTGCTGCAAACCTAATGAAGGACAAAGTAACCCCGTATAAACACTCGGAACTGGCCAAGAAAAAACAGGTCGAACAGATGTTCGATACCATTTCGGGCAATTACGATGGTTTGAATCGGGTCATTTCCCTTGGCGCCGATGTAAAATGGCGAAAAAAAGTGGTTCGTATGGTTGTGGACAGCAGTCCGGGGTCAATTCTGGACATCGCAACCGGTACAGGGGATCTTGCCATTGCTTTTGCGCAAAACAGTAATGCCGACAAAGTGATAGGCCTCGACCTATCCGACGGCATGCTTTCGGTAGCCAGGAAAAAGACCGAGAATTCCAGCTTTAAGGACAGGGTTTCATTTGTAAAAGGTGACAGCGAAGCGCTTCCTTTCGATGACAACAGTTTCGATGCTATAACGGTTTCCTTCGGAATAAGGAATTTCGAAAACCTTGAAAAGGGACTTTCGGAGATCTACAGGGTTTTACGCCCCGGTGGCATCTTTGTTATCCTTGAAACTTCGGTACCTGTTCGTTTTCCGTGGCGACAGGGATATTATATCTATACCAGGGGAATCATGCCCGTGATCGGCAAAGTGTTTTCGAAAGATAAAGTCGCTTACAGCTACTTATCCGAAAGTGCTTCGGTGTTCCCATATGGTGAAGCACTCAACAATATTTTACGTAAAATTGGGTTTATAGAGGTGGAAAATAAACCACAGACCTTCGGTGTGGCCACCATTTATAGCGCTACAAAATAACTATGAAGAAACTACTTATCGTTCTAGCCCTGTTCATTTTTGCCGAAAGTGCTCATGCCCAGTTGTTCAGTAAGGAGCGGCTTGCAAACCTGGAGAATTTCGACAAAAGATTCCTCACCTGGGGATATTTCCTCGGGTTTAACAGTTACGATTTTAAATTCGAGTACGAGAATCAGTTCATGGACGACAATACAGATGTGCTGGTAGAAGGGCAGGCTGGTTTTAATGTTGGGCTCATTGGTGATATGAGGGTGAATAATTATATCAACCTGCGTCTCGAACCGGGTCTTTACTACACCCAAAGGAACCTGATGTTTCCAAATTTTGAAGAAGAAAAGGACTTTCTCAGAGAAGTGAAATCCACCTATATTCACGTTCCTCTTCTGGTGAAATTCTCTACCAAACGTTTGAACAACATCAAACCTTTCGTGGTTGCGGGGATTTCGACTTCCTTTAACCTTTCGAGCAACCAGGATAACCCGGAGGATAATTTTGAGGGTCAATTCCGAACTACAAGTACAACCAGCTATTACGAACTCGGTTTCGGTATCGATCTTTACCTGTACTTTTTCAAGTTTACACCATCCGTTCGAGGAGTTTTCGCCCTGAGCGATGAATTGGTGAGAGATGAGGACCCAAACAGTCCGTGGACAGGCAATATAACAAGGATGTCAACCAGGGGAATCTTTGTGAATTTTACTTTCCAATAGACCTTCTGAATTCATTTAGCAGAATTGCCGTGGCTGTGGCCACGTTCAGGCTTTCGGTGGCCTGAATGGCCCCAAATCTCGGGATCGTTATTTTCCGGGTGATCATTTCTTCAACCTCGGTTGATATGCCGTTTGCCTCATTACCCATCACGAGAATTCCTTCGGAAGGGAGTTCGGCCTCATAAACCGACGTTCCGTCCATCACCGCCCCGAAGATCTCCATGTTCGAAGTTCGAAGAAAATCCGGTAGGTCCAAGTAATGTACACTTACCCTCGCCAGGGAACCCATGGTAGCCTGAACCACCTTGGGGTTATAGCAATCTACCGTATCTTCACTACAGACCAGTTGTTCAACCCCGAACCAATCACACAATCGAATTATGGTTCCCAGGTTCCCGGGATCCCGCACCGCATCCAGGGCAACAATAAGTCCGCTTAGTTTTACCCCGGCAACTTCGGGTTTATTAAAAACCGCAAGCGAAGTATTTGGATTCTTAAGGACACTGATCTTACGCAGCTCGCGTTCCGAGATCATTTCAGCACCATAATGCTCAGCATCCGATTCAGAAATACTGAAATAATGTTCGAACTCAAACCCTGCTGCGATCAATTCGGTGATCACCTTGGGCCCTTCGGCAAGGAAAAGTCCGCTACTGTCCCGGTACTTTTTTTGCTGAAGGCTCGTTATGAATTTAATTTGACTCTTACTGATCAAAATATAGTACTTTTGAATTGATAGTAATCCGTATCGCTTGATCAAAACCCTCACAAAAATATCATTAATTTCAGTAATACTACTGAATTTGCTTTCCTGTGATGCGGTTAAAAGAGTTGGCGAAAGCGAATACCTGCTCACAGAGAACAGCGTTGTGGTCGACAGCCTGGAGGTGAAGGACGAAAAGGTCCTGAGTCAGGTGATGCAGCGGCCGAACGCCAAAGTACTCGGAATCCCCTTTGGCATCTTCATTTACAATATCGCCAATCCCACCCCCGATTCTACATTTCAGAAGTGGCTCACAAAAAACCCGAGGCGCGAACAACGTCTTATCAATTTCTATTCGAAGAAGCAGGTGGAAGAAATGCGAAAGAGCTATGTGGGCATCAATCGCTGGTTTGAGCGAATGGGAAGTGCACCGGTGATCGTCGACGAGGTAAAGACAAGGAAATCCCTGGAACGCTTGCAGAATTACTATTCGAGCTTTGGTTGGTTCAATGCTGAAGGAAGCTATAAGGTTATCCCCAGTGAGAAGAAAGATAAACGGGCTTCCGTGGAATACTCGCTTTCGCTGCACAAACCCTACATCATAGATTCCATCAACACCCAGATCAGTTCCCCGGTCGTGGATTCCCTGTTTAAACTTACGGAAAACCAGTCGTTCATCGAACAGGGGAAACAATTTGCGAACAACGATTTTAATAATGAACGTGACCGATTGACCATCCAGTTCAGGAATTCGGGATTGTATCATTTCGACCAGGACTATATCACCTTTGAAGCCGATACGGTCGATACGGGACACAAGGCCAATATTACTTATATCATCCCCGATCGCAGGTACCGAATCGAAGACAGTACATACACCGAACCGTTTAGGATACATACGGTCAACGAAGTAAGGATCGTGACAGACTACACATTTCAGAATAGAAACAAAACCCTGCAGGATTCGGCGACTTATGAGGGCTATAAACTTTACAGCTACGAGCCGCTTAAGTTCAGGCCGAAAGCTATAACCGATGCCATTTCCATCACCCCGAACGAGATATTCAGGGATATCGACCGAACCCTTACCTACAACCAGATAAGTGACCTGAGGATCTTCAGGTATCCGAATATCAGTTACCAGCAAGATCCCGCAGATACTACTGGCACAGGCCTTATTGCCAATATTCTTCTCACACCGAGGAAAAAATACACTTTGCAGGTGGATTTCGACGTGATCCCTATCCCCTCGCCTATTCAGCAATTCGGGATGGGATTCAGCACAACCTTCCTCACGCGAAATGTGTTCAGGGGTGCCGAAACTTTGAGTATCTCGGCCAGGGGAAGCGTGGGTTCGTCCAAAGATGCAGCCGACAGTGAAAGTACATTCTTCAATATCTCCGATGTTGGTGCCGATGCGAAACTGACCTTCCCGAGAATACTGTTCCCGGTGAACACCGAAAGAATAATTGAGAAGTATATGTCGCCATCCACCAGCATAAGCTTCGGGATCAACGCCCAGAACAATATCGGACTCGACAGGCAGAACTTCAATGGGGTCTTCGACTACAAATGGCGGCCTTCCAATATCAAAACCTACACTTTCGAACTGGCGAATGTGCAATATGTGCGAAATCTGAACACCGATAACTACTTCAACGTATACCAGAATTCCTTTGATGTGCTGAACACCATAGCAAGAGGTATTGAAAATGCAAATCCGGGAAGTATTGATCCCGATTACTACACCGTTGATGACGACGGTGACCTAATCCTGGACATTCCCTTTGGAGCAGACAGTTTCCTGTCTGATGTGGGTGACGGAACTATTGTCACCGGCACAGAGAATACTGCCGCTGTGAACAGTATCAGTGAGCGTAAGGACAGGTTAACCGAGAACAACCTGATCTTCGCAACAAACTTCCAGTGGCTGCGGGATACCAGGGAAGGAATATTCGACAATGAATTCTCCAGGCTACGGTGGAAAATTGAAACTGCGGGAAACCTGTTATCGGGTATTTCAAAAATAGCAGGCCTGGAAAAGAACGATGAAGGTAATTATACGGCTTTCGGAGTGGCCTTCTCACAATATTTGAAACTTGAAGGTGACTATATCAAACACTGGGAACTCAACGATGGGAATATCTTCGCGATCCGGGCATTCGCCGGCATAGCTATCCCGTATGGAAACAGCAACAGTATTCCGTTTGTTCGGAGTTACTTCGCAGGTGGTGCCAACGACAACAGGGGTTGGACTCCATACGACCTGGGTCCCGGAAGCAGTGGCAGTGCCGATGAATTCAACGAAGCCAATATGAAGATCGCACTCAATGCCGAATACCGCTACACCATACTAGGTGATTTTAAGGGTGCATTCTTTGTGGATGCGGGAAATATCTGGAATGCCTTCGATAATGTTGAAGACGAAGCTTCAAGGTTCACCGATATAGGTGACCTGGCTGAACTGGCAGTTGCCACGGGTATGGGATTACGGTACGACTTCGGGTTCTTCGTATTGAGGTTCGACGGTGGCTTCAAGACCTACAACCCCGCGAGGCCCGAGGGAG
>JAUIIU010000106.1 GCA_030431695.1 Bacteroidia bacterium
AATTGTCCGTTATCTTTCAATGGCGCATTGGCCTGTGCAATGTTATGCGTATCTTCTTCTTCAGCAGTCAGGTATTTGACATTACCCGTCATATCTACTTTTCCGCCCGAAACTTCACGATAAGGCGTTTCGATAAAGCCCATATGGTTGACTTTCGCATGAACACAAAGCGAGGAAATCAATCCGATATTCGGACCTTCCGGAGTTTCAATCGTACAAAGACGACCATAGTGAGTATAGTGAACATCACGAACCTCAAATCCAGCGCGTTCACGTGACAGACCACCCGGTCCTAATGCAGACATACGACGTTTGTGCGTAATTTCTGCCAGCGGGTTGGTTTGATCCATGAACTGAGACAGCTGATTCGTTCCGAAGAATGAATTGATCACGGAAGACAATGTCCGTGCGTTGATCAGATCAACCGGCTTAAAGTCTTCATTATCACGAACATTCATTCGTTCCTTAATCGTACGTGCCATACGTGCCAGTCCGACACCAAACTGGGAATACAATTGTTCCCCAACAGTACGAACACGTCGGTTACTCAAGTGGTCAATATCATCAACAACTGCCTTGGAGTTGATCAGACCGATCAGGTACTTCACGATGAGAATAATATCCTCGGTCGTTAATACACGCTGGTCAGATGAGATATCAAGACCAAGTTTTTTGTTGATTCGGTAACGACCAACTTCACCCAGGTCATAACGTTTTTCACTGAAGAACAAGCTCTGGATAATATCGCGGGCCGTTTGTTCATCCGGTGCCTCAGTATTTCGAAGCTGACGATAAATTTGCTCAACCGCTTCTTTCTCTGAGTTTGAATTGTCTTTGGACAGCGTGTTGAATATGATGGTATAATCCGTAACGTTCACGTCATCACGATGGAGAATGATGGCTTTAGAACCGCTATCGAATATTGTTTCGATATCATCCTCTTCAATGATGTGATCACGCTCAAGTAATACCTCATTCCGATCAATGGATACAACCTCACCGGTATCTTCATCCACAAAATCTTCTGTCCAGGTCTTAAGAACACGGGCAGCCAGTTTACGTCCAACCGCTTTCTTCAGATCCTTTTTAGTGGTTTTTACCTCTTCGGATAAACCAAAAAGGTCAAGTATATCTTTATCCGTTCCATAACCGATGGCACGAAGCAATGTGGTTACGGGGAATTTTTTCTTCCGATCAATGTACGCATACATGACGTTGTTTACGTCTGTAGCAAATTCAATCCAGGATCCTTTAAAAGGAATAATTCTGGCTGAATACAACGTGGTACCATTCGTGTGCTTGCTCTGGGCAAAAAACACGCCTGGTGACCTGTGTAACTGGGAAACGATGACACGCTCGGCGCCATTGATTACGAAACTTCCCTTCTTTGTCATATAGGGAATGTTGCCCAGGAAAACCTCCTGTTCGATTGTTTCAAAATCCTCGTTATCCTCGTCGTTGCAAGTTAGCTTTAACTTCGCTTTTAACGGAACCGAATAAGTAAGGCCCCTATCTATGCACTCATCCACCGAGTATTTAGGAGGGTCAACGATATAGTCGATAAATTCGAGTACAAAGTTTTCCCTTGAATCAGAGATTGGAAAGTTTTCAGAAAATACCTTGAAAAGACCTTCTTGTTCCCGCTTTTCGGCAGGCGTCTCCAACTGAAAGAAATCTTTAAAGGATTGTAACTGTATATCCAGGAAATCCGGATATTCCAATACCTTCTTGATGGATGAGAAATTTATTCTTGGGTTATTTTTCTTGTTAGCCAAAGCCTTAATAATTTAGATTACAATATATTGTAAAGCTTCCGTGCTTAAACAGGCCACGGGGCCCGGAATTTTTACGTATCTACAAACAGGAAAAGACCCCCATCCCGAATGCTATCGGGACCAGGGGCCTAACTCTTGTTAGACGAGCGCTGTCGCCAAGACGATTATTTCAACTCCACTTCTGCCCCAGCTTCTTCAAGCTGCTTTTTAAGGCCTTCTGCTTCATCTTTTGACACACCTTCTTTGATTGCTTTAGGTGCGCTGTCTACGATTTCTTTTGCTTCTTTCAATCCCAGTCCGGTAAGTTCTTTTACCAGTTTCACCACTGCAAGCTTCGCTCCACCTGGTGCTTTAAGGATTACATCGAACTCGGTTTGTTCAGCGGCTCCTTCGCCACCGTCGCCACCAGCAGGAGCGGCAACAGCTACAGCTGCAGCAGCTGCAGGCTCGATACCATGCTCTTCTTTCAGGTAAGCGGCAAGTTCATTTACTTCTTTTACTGTAAGTTCAACGAGTTGATCTCCAATTGCTTTAACGTCTGCCATTTTTACTTTAATTTATCGATTGTGTTCTTTTAATACTTAATTAATTAGCGCGCTCTTCAAGAGCCTTGATTAAACCTCCCAGGTTATTCTTACCACTCTGCAGAGCAGACACCACGTTTTTCGCAGGTGACTGGAGCAGGGCAATAACATCTCCAAGAAGTTCAGATTTAGATTTAAGCTCAGAGAGCATTTTCAGGTGTTCCTCACCAAGGAAAACATCTGAATCTATGGAAGCAGCCTTTAACAAAGGTTTTTTAGAACCTTGCTTTTTTCTGTAGTCGGTGATTGTCTTAGCCGGCAAATTTGCACCGTCTTCATCGGTGAAGATAATACCGGTAAATCCTTTTAATGCTTCATCCAGTTCCGCATTGGCGGCACCTACATTCTCCAGTGCTTTTTTGATCAGGGTATTTTTGTAGACATTGTATTCTACGCCCTTATCAAAACACATTTGACGGAATGCATTGATTTGCGCTACACTCAGACCAGAAGCATCTGCAAAATAGAAATAGTTCGTATTCGAGAACTTCTCGGTCAGTTTTTCAATGATTGTTGCTTTTTCTTCCCTGGTCATGACTGTACAATTATTGATTTTATTCCTGGAACTGTATTCTTGTCGATCGTGATAGACGGACTCATAGTAGAAGAAAGGTTGATGCTACGGAAGTAGGCACCCTTCGCAGAAGCAGGCTTTAATTTGCCTACCGTCTGGATCATTTCCTTTACGTTGTCAATCAGCTTCTCTGGTGTGAAGGACACTTTCCCGACGCTGGTATGAATGATTCCAAACTTATCTACTTTGAAATCGATCTTACCTGCCTTAATATCCTTTACCGCATTCCCTACGTCCATCGTTACCGTTCCTGCTTTTGGGTTAGGCATCAATCCACGTGGTCCGAGTACTCGTCCGAGACGACCTACCTTCGCCATAACCGTAGGCATGGTAATGATCACATCAACGTCTGTCCATCCCTTTTCGATCTTTTGGATGTAATCATCCAGACCCACGTAATCAGCGCCTGCTTCTTTCGCTTCTTCCTCCTTATCGGGAGTACAAAGCACCAATACCGTTAGGTCTTTACCTGTACCGTGTGGCAAGGTTACTACACCCCGCACCATTTGGTCGGCTTTTTTAGGGTCCACACCAAGACGGATATCCAGGTCAACTGAAGCGTCAAACTTAGTGAAGGTTACTTCCTTCAGTAATTCTGCAGCTTCTTCCAAAGAATACTCTTTGGTATTGTCTACCTTCTCGCGGGCCGCCTTTTGATTTTTTGTCAACTTTCCCATTATTCTTTTAAATTTTTACTCCCAGGGAGCTTTTCCTGTCACTCTGATTCCCATGCTTCTGGCTGTACCAGCAACCATTTTCATGGCAGATTCAATTTTGAAGGCATTCAAATCCGGCATTTTGGTTTCGGCGATTGTTTTCACCTGATCCCAATTGATGCTACCAACCTTCTGACGGTTAGATTCGGGAGAGCCTTTCTTTTTCTTCGCGGCCTCAAGGATCATTACGGGTGCTGGTGGCGTCTTTACGACAAAATCAAATGATTTATCGGTGTAAATTGTTACCAACACAGGCAGAACCTGTCCTTGCTTTTCCTGGGTCCGAGCATTGAACTGCTTACAGAAGTCCATGATGTTAAGCCCTTTACTACCCAGGGCCGGACCTACCGGAGGAGAAGGATTCGCCTGACCGCCCCTCACCTGTAATTTCAAATATCCAGATATTTCCTTAGCCATTATTCTTTATATCTAATCCAATTTTTCTACTTGCATATAATTCAATTCAACAGGAGTGTTCCTGCCAAATATCTTCACCATCACATTCAGTTTCTTGCGCTCCTCAAATACTTCTTCCACTACACCGCTGAAACCACTGAAAGGTCCGTCCATTACTTTTACCGATTCACCTACTATATAAGGCGTCTCCAGTTTTTCTTCAAACTCATCAATCTCATCCACTTTACCGAGGATACGATTGATCTCAGATTGTCTCAGAGGCACAGGCTCCTTCGATTGCCCGGCACTATTGTTTCCAAGAAATCCGATCACCCCAGGAATACTTGTTACCAGGTGGTTCGCTTCGCCATTGCTCAGATCCGCTGAAACAAGCACGTAGCCCGGAAAGAAATTTCTCTCCCTCACCCTTTTCTTCCCATTGCGCATTTCATACACCTTCTCTGAGGGGATGAGTACCTGGGGAATAAAATCCTCCAGCCCTTCCCTTTCGATCTCAGTCTCCAGGTATGTTTTTACTTTCTTTTCCTGACCACTGACGACCCTGACCACATACCATTTTAATTCACTCATAAACCTTCAGTCAAGTCGTTATAATTAGTTCGCAATGTATTGATAAAAATACTCCATCCCGTT
>JAUIIU010000040.1 GCA_030431695.1 Bacteroidia bacterium
ATATAGTCCTTAAAGATGTCCACATCTTCCAGCAGCACATCTTCGCGGTGAGCGATCACTTCTTCCCAGTTTTCCTTCTCGGTGGCTGTATCAGAAGTTTTCATCAATTTGAAGTTACTGGCACCTTCCAGGTTCGTCAGCACGTAAAAATTACCATTATAGTGAGCGATATTGTACTCGAGTCCCCTTTCCCGCGGCTGGAAGACCTTGAATTCTCCCATAGGGTCGTTTGCGTTCAGTATGTGGAATTCGGATGTGAGCGTGCTGTAGCAACCAATGATGATGAATTTCTTTGATTTCGATTTATACACATAGGTCCCGAAGGTTTCATCATCTTCCGAAAACACCTCAACGTCCTCGCTGTTGTGGGTACCACGCTGATGGCGAAAGATCTTGCTCGAACGAAGCGTTTGCTCATCTTTGTAGGTATAGAACAGGGTTTTATTATCATTCGCCCAGGTCGAAGCGCCAGTTGTGAGCGGAATCACATCATCCAGCACTTCCCCTGTCTCCAGGTTCTTGATATGAATATTGTATTTTCTCCTGCTGAGGGTATCCACGCCGAAGGCGGCCCATTTGTTATCCGGACTCACATTGATACCTCTAAGATTATAGTAGGAATAGCCCTCGGCCATTTGATTCACATCGAAAAGAATTTCCTCTTCCGCCTCAAGAGATTCCTTCTTTCGAGTATAGACCGGGTAATCCTTCCCGGTTTCATATCGAGTGATATAATAGTAGCCATTGTAGAAATACGGAACCGATTCGTCATCTTCCTTGATGCGGCTTTTCAGTTCCTCGTAGAGAGATTCTTTAAAGGCATCGGTATCGGCAGTTATTTTACTGTAGTAATCGTTCTCCCTTTCCAGGTAATCGATCACCTCCGGGTCGTCCTTCTGGTTGAGCCAGTAATAGTTATCCAGTCTAACATCACCGTGAATCTCCAGGTTCTTTGCGATCTTTTCGGCTTTCGGAGGAATTATGTCTTTGCTTTTATCGATTTCAGAATTCTTTTTGCAAGAATTCGCAAAAATAAGGGATGCCATACAAACTACGATTAAATATTTCATCAGATTTTGATTGAATTTTAGTTGCACAAAATACTAAATTTGCGGCTAATCAAAATACATGAGTCATGTTTGGAGACTTAATGGGAATGATGGGTAAGTTAAAGGAAACCCAGCAGAAAGTTGAAGCGACAAAAAAACGCCTGGATACGGTTCTGGTAGATGAAAAGAGTAGTGACGAACTGCTTTCGGTGACCCTCACCGCTAATCGGGAGATCAAGTCGATCACTATAGACGATGAGCTACTACAGGACAAGGATCAATTGGAAGATTACCTAATCCTCACCTTGAACAAGGCCATCGCCAAAGCCACCGAAGTACACGAAACCGAGATCGCCGCTGTTGCTAAGGACGGGATGCCCAATATTCCGGGTATGGACGGACTGTTCAAATAATATCAGATGTTGCGATCAAGGAATTCGAAATGGTTTCTGGTGTCCCGCAGGGAACTATAGCCTGAAATCTCGTCTTTTTTCTTACCCTTATTGTTAAGGATTATGAGCTTGGGGAAGGTCCTTGATTTATTATATTTCGCCACCACCTCTTTATTGTATGCAAACTGGGATTCAGAAATGATATCGATCCGCCGTGGATAATCTATCATAACCAGAACAAAGGACTTACTCTTTTGTTTAAAATCAGGGTGGTTAAAGAAATCCGCCTTTAGCATCTTACATGGCGTACACCAGTCGCTTCCTGTGAAATAGACCAGGACGGGTTTATTTTGCTTTTTTGCAATCTCCTGGGCGACTTCCAGGTTAGTTAGCCACTCCACAGTTGATTCCTTTTCCTGGGCGTAGTTTATTGTGCCAAGCCCTATCAAGACAATAAGCAGGATATACTTCATGTTAGAAAATTATAAGATCTGAGACACATTTTCCATGCCAAATATGCATTAAAAAAAAAGGATTCCCAAATTCGGAAATCCTTTTCATTACGTTGATGGTTGATGAACAATTAGTTATTGATCAATCTGAATTCTGTTCTCCTGTTTACAGAATGTTCTCTTTCAGTACATGAAACACCGTCTGAACAACGGTTCTTTAGTCGGTTCTCACCATAACCATTAGCTACAAGAAGGCTTGGATTCACACCCTTGGTTTGCAGGTAGTTAACAACTGCCTGTGCTCTTCTTTCTGATAGGTTCTGATTAGATTCCTTTGTCCCTCTTGAGTCGGTATGTGAAGCGATCTCCAGTTTTACACCTGGGTTTTGCGCTAGAACTGGCATCAGACGTGTGTCTATCAAGTTCTTCGCTTGGGCCGTAAGTGTTGCACTACCGAGATTCCAGTTAATAGGAAGAGCCTGGTACTCAACCAATTCACACTCTACTTCTCTCCATGTGGTAAGTCCACCTTTGGTTTTAAGTACTTCTTTTGTAATGGTCTTGTAGACAGCAGGAATGGTCTCTTCAATAACTTCGGCATCTTTTACTAGTACCGTTCTCGTGATATTGGCATATTCCGCAGGAATTTCCTCTTCAACTACACGAGCAGGTTCAACAACAACTCGCTTAGTATATGATCCCATTGCTTCAGGTACCGGAGATCGGTTGGTGGAAGCGTCTGCTGCAAGCCTTGTAACAGGAACTGTAGTATATTCTGCAGGATATCCTTTATAACACCAGTAGCGGCAGTCGTTTGGATTTGAAGAGTCACAGTCGGGTGCAGGGGCTCCAAGCTCCCACTGTGCGTAAGCAGGTTTGATCTCAAGAGTTTCAGAATCACTTGTAAAACTTGCCGGATTGATGCTCAATGTAGAGGCTGCTTGTTTCTTAACAAAAGTTATGGTCTCAGTTCCCCATTTTTCAGGAATGATACGCATCTTTTTTCCTGGTGCTTTTACCATTACACGCTCTGTAACAGTTTCGTATTGCGCAGGGATGGTTCTTAATTTTTTGTATGCTGGTGTTACCATTACCTGAACCGATTCATTAACATATACATCCGGTGTTGTACAACGAACATAACATTTTCCCGGTTCGGGGTTAGTAGGTAGATCCTGGGCAAATCCTGAGAAAGCGACAAGGACCGTCATGCATGCAATTAGAAAATTCTTCATGGTGTTGATGTTTTTAGTGTTTATTTATTGTTTACAGCCCAAAATTATTAATGTCTGAAGCTGAAATAAATACCTGAAAATTGCTTTTCGATTAGCCGCCAGTTAAATTCGACAAAAAGAGCACTTTGTCGATAAATTAGGTTGCTTCGTCCTTTTTTTAATCCGAAAATTTTTCGGAACTTCGTAATTGTTAATTTGTCTAATCTCTAAACACTAAAATATGTTCGAATTAAAGCAAAGCGGAGACCAGTATCACTTCGTGCTAAAGGCCGCAAATGGCCAGGTTATCCTGTCCAGCCAAATGTACGCTTCCAAGTCTGGTGCTATGAACGGTATCGAATCTGTAAAGAAGAATTGCGGTGACGATAACTGTTTCGAAAGAAAGACAGCAAAGAATGGTAAATTCCACTTCAACCTTAAGTCTACGAACGGACAGATCATCGGTAGCAGCCAGATGTATGCTGCTGAAAGCGGAATGAATAACGGAATTGAATCTGTTAAGAAGAACGCTCCGGGCGCCGACGTAAAAGAAGTAGAATAGTTTTACTATTCCTGAATGACATACCCCCTCTGTTGAGGGGTTTTTTATGCGTAATTCCGAAGGAATCCCAAAACCCTTTCGTGCATTTCTTCGGTATAATCCAGATGTGTCACTATACGCAATCTCCCCGGTCCAAGATCGCTGATTCGAATGCCTGCCTCCTCCAGGTCCGCTTTGAATTTCTCTTCGGAAACAGACGGCGCCAGGCTGAAGATGACAATATTCGTTTCGGTGTTCCCGACACTACCAACGTAACTGCATTCAGATAAAACCGAAGCTATCTCCTTTGCCCGTCGATGGTCCTCGGCCAGCCGTTCCACATGGTAGTCAAGGGCATAAATAGCTGCCGCAGCCATATAGCCCACCTGTCGCATACCTCCTCCAAGTATCTTCCGTATCCGGATCGCGTTTTTCATGATCTCCTTCTTCCCAACCAGCACGGTTCCCAGTGGTGTTCCCAATCCCTTGCTGAAGCATACTGAGATCGTATCGGCCAACCCACCAAAATCGGATGGTTTCTGACCCTTGGCCACTACCGCATTCATGAGTCGGGCACCGTCGAGATGAAGCCCCAGGCCGTTTCTGTCACACATCTCGCGGATCTCACTAATGGCAGAAAGTTCGTAACAGGCTCCCCCACCCTTATTGGTAGTGTTTTCCAGGCAAACCAGCGAGGATTTCGGACTGTGATAAAAATCCGGTGGATTAATGGCTTCTTCTACCTGTTGTGCGGTGATCAGGCCCCGTTCTCCCCGAAGCAATTTGCAGGTAACCCCACTATTGAAGGCGGTTCCGCCACCTTCGTAATGGTACACATGAGCCAGTTCACTGCAGATCAACTGGTCTCCCGGGTTGGTGTGCAGCTTTATCGCGGCCTGGTTCGCCATACTCCCCGAAGGGAAGAACAGTGCTTCATCCATCCCAAACAGTTCGGTCATGCGTCGTTCCAATTCATTGACCGTTGGGTCTTCCTTGTATACGTCATCACCGGTCTCGGCCTTGATTATAGCTTCCAGCATCCCCGGTGTGGGGCGGGTAACGGTATCACTTCGCAGATCTATTTGCATGGGGTCCTGGTTCGTTTTTTACTGTTTTTGCCTCTTGAACTTGGTTTGTAAGGCTTCAATAACCACGCTCAGCTTCTTATCCAGGTCCACGATCTTCAGTGAGTTGTTGTATTCGTAATGGGTATTGGGATGTTTCTCCGAAGTGGTCAGGTCGTAGAGGTTGTAATTCTGTTTCATCATCCCTCCAGTCTTCTTGAATACGAAGGAGCGTTTGCACGGACTCACGGTTGTCCTGAGCTCGGGGGTCCCACTGATGTTATCCGCATAATAAGTCTTAACGGAAGTGCTCTGCAGATCCAGGTAATTCTCATCCACGAACTGTATCAACTCGTTGGATTTAAGCGGAATGGTATAAAACAGACCGCAATTATCGATCTTCTTTATCATGGTGGTACCATCTTCCTCCCAAAGTACATAGACCTCAAAGTAGGTGCCCTTTGAAGAGCACCAGGACCCATCTTCCATCTGGAACATTTCTATACTTCCGGTACAATATCGTTTCCCAGTGAACCAATTCGTTATGGATCGGGCCTCGAGCTTCTCGGTGAATTCGTCAACCAGTTTATTCACGAAGGCCTCATCTCGCTGAGCACTGAGTTGTATGGAGAACAGGAGTATACATACAATTACTAATCTTTTCATCTGTGAGGTTTTTAATGATTATAATGCGGTCCGGCACAGTCCATGCCAATCGGACTTCCATCAGGAATTTGCGGAGCCGGACTAGCCTTGAATTTTTCAGGATCTTTTCTGAATTGTTCTATCATCCGCTGAATTTCGGTCTTTTCTAGTTTGGCCTTCTTGGCCATATCCCTTTCAAAATTAAGGTAAATGTCGAGGTAGGTATTCACCAGTTCCCTCACCTGGGGCAATGCCTTGTCATCGGCGGCCAGGGTGATGAGCCTGTTCACAACTCGGCTGTAGCGAATTTTGTCGATCTCTTCCTCATACGAACTTAACTTTCTCATATGAAGGGTAAAGGCGGGTAGCGCCTTCATTACATCTTCCAGGCCAATATTCCCCGGGTGCAAGGCCTTCTGCTGGATCAGCCGGTTGGCCCGTTCGGTATTAAGCAACAGATCAAGCGTCATATCTGCACTGGTGGCCGCTGCTCCGAGAGCATCGAAAGCAACGCCCATCTCACTTTTGAAGGATTCCCTCGATCTGCCATAACCAAATGCCCTTGGCGGGAATAGCGCGAGTTTTTCCTCAGGTATCATGAGTTCCTCGATAGAAAGGGTCTTCATAACGGCGGCAAGAGCCTTTCGCTGGGTTGCCGCATCCAGGTATTTGGTATTGCCGGTTTCACTTCCCTTCACAGCATAATCGTACTCCATACCACCAATCAGTTTTACAGCGGCTTCGGTTTGGTAGCGATGAAAGAAATACAGCGGGACGAAAACATCTTCGAGCACCGAATACGGCTCACCTTTCCTGATATTATCTATAGAAAAATTGGCAATGGCACGTTTTCGAACGGCCAGCACATTCTGTAACTCCGTTACAGCATCCGTCCCATTGTCCCACAAGTGTGCCCTGCTGTGTGCCCCACCCTGGGCCCTCGCGTCACTGTCGGTGATATAATTCATCCCACTGGCAAAGGCCTTATCAAGTATGCCGGTAAGGAATGTTTCTTCCTCCTGTCCTGCAGGTATATCGCTGTAGGAGTATGCAACCGTTACTTTATCCCAGTCGCCAATACCCGCGGCATACGCATTGCTGAAATCGACTTGACCATTTGTTAGCTTCAATGTAGGGTGAGGGTAATCCATCACACTGGCCCTGTTATTTGTACTTGCAGCAAAATTGTGGGCAAACCCTATGGTATGCCCTACTTCATGAGCCGAAAGCTGCCTTATCCTTGCCAGGGCCATGTCCATCATCGGCTTGACATTGGCGTCACTCTGGGCAAATGGCTTATTCATCAAGGCCTGGGCGATCATGAAGTCCTGTCGGATCCTCAAACTTCCCAAACTCACATGTCCTTTAATGATCTCTCCTGTCCGCGGATCGGTTATACTTGCGCCATAGCTCCAGCCTCGCGTTGATCGATGTACCCACTGGATCACATTGTAACGAACATCCATAGGATCTGCATCGGCGGGAAGCATCTTCACCTGGAAGGCGTCCTTATAACCAATAGCCTCAAAAGCCTGGTTCCACCAACCGGCACCTTCCAACAAGGCCGAACGAACAGGTTCGGGGGTTCCGGGATCCAGGTAATAGATTATTGGCTCTTTAGCTTCGCTGACCGGTGCTTTTGGATCTTTCTTTTCCAGCCGGTGGCGTGTTATGAAACGCTTGCGTATAGGTTCCCAAACAGGGCTGCTGTAGTCCATGTAGGATATAGGATAGCTACCACACCTGGGATCGAAAACTCTTGGTACATAACCGGCTTCCGGCAATTTTACAAAGCTGTGGTGTTGTATCACCGAAACCGACTTGGAATTCGGTGCCACCGATCGAAGTTTCCATCCCTTCGGTTCACCTGCATAGGTGATCATCGCTTCGAATTCCACGTTCTCCGGGAATGCCTTTGTGCGTTCCATCCAAACCGAGGATCTGCTGGCATCCAGCTTATAAGTTCCCTCGTTTAGTGCCTTCAGTCTGTCGATCACTCCATGGGTGTCCTGCATGAGAAAAGGAGTGAGATCGATCACATACCTTTGCTCGATAGTATCCTTTATAGGGAAACCAAACAGCACCGAACGTGCAAAGGCTTCTTCTATGGATCTGCGTTCAAGACTGTTGGAAGAAGATGCACGGTATTCTAGGTTGGGCTGAACAAGTAAGATCTTATTCCCGCTTTTCATGAATTTCACCACTTCTCCTCCTCCCAACTGCCCGCGGTCGAGTCCGATGTCATTCGAACCCAGGCCTGTACGCAGCGAATGAACGTAGAGGAACTCGGTATTGAGTTTATCGACTTCAAGGTAGAGTTCCCCCGAATCCTCTGAATAATGAAAATTGAAATATCCTTCGAATTTTTCCAGGTTCTTCTTTTTGGAGAGGAATTGAGCGGAAGCCGCATTGACGCACACCAGGCAAAGAATCGCGCAGACAAATCTGTTCATATTGAATTGTTTATAACGGGGAGTGCTCTAAACTAATAAAAATCCTTCAGAATAAATTTCACCGTGACTACTTATGTCCTATTTTTGCTGAAATTTCTCAACAATGATTACAACCGATCAACTTACCGATCTTAGAAATCGCCTGGATGCGTTAAGGAGGTATCTTTGACGTTGATGGTAAACTTATAGAGATCTCCAACGACGAGGAGAAAACCTACGATCCCAATTTCTGGAACAACCCGCAGGAAGCCGAGGCCTTTATGAAGAAACTTCGGAATAAGAAAAAGTGGGTTGAAGATTACAATAAGGCAGTCTCACTTACCGACGACACCGAGGTGATCTATGAATTCTTCAAAGAAGGGGAAGGCGAAGCCGCGAACGTTGAAAACCGATTCGAGGAGGCACTCGATGCCATTGAAGCCCTGGAATTCAGGAATATGATGAGTGACGAAGGAGACGACCTCTCGGCAGTACTTCAGATCACGGCCGGAGCCGGGGGAACAGAGAGTTGCGACTGGGCGCAGATGCTCATGCGTATGTACCTGATGTGGGCCGAGAAGAATGGTTTTTCAGTAAAAGAACTGAACTTCCAGCAAGGCGACGTGGCCGGTGTAAAAACAGTCACCCTCGAGATCGATGGCGATTATGCTTTCGGCTGGCTTAAAAGTGAGAACGGCGTTCACAGGCTGGTGCGCATCTCTCCTTTCGACAGCAACGCCAAGCGACATACCAGTTTTGTGAGCGTTTACGTATACCCGCTTGTGGATGACTCCATAGAGATCGAGATCAATCCTTCGGAGATCTCCTGGGATTTTGCACGAAGTAGTGGCGCCGGGGGTCAAAATGTGAATAAGGTGGAGACCAAGGCTATCCTTACCCACCATCCATCGGGGATCGTGATCCACAATTCGGAAACGCGCTCACAGCTCGAAAACCGTGAAAAGGCCATGCAAATGCTGAAGTCGCAATTGTACGAGATCGAATTGCGGAAGAGACAAGCGGCACGAGACGAGATCGAAGCCGGGAAAATGGCCATCGAATGGGGCTCGCAGATCAGGAATTATGTGCTTCATCCCTACAAACTGATCAAGGATGTGCGAACACAGCATGAAACCGGAAATGTGGATGCGGTATTGGATGGTGATATCAACGCATTCCTGAAGGCCTACCTTATGATGACCGGGCAGGAAGAAACGGAAAACGAGCTCTGATGGAAACGCCATCACTTTTTTCGGTGATAGAGGCGCTAAGTCCGATCGATCCCAGGGCCCGAAAGGACATGGAGGCATTGACCGCTCCTCGTACATTCAAAAAAAACGAATACCTGCTATGCGAGGGAGACCGGGTTGACGATTGTTTTTTCCTGGAGGAAGGGGTTGTGAGGGTTTTCTTTAACAGCGACGGCAACGAATACAACAAGACCTTTTTTGTACCGGGTATGTTCCCAACAGCCATCACGGCCCTCATTAGTGGTAATCCGTCACTGATTTCGTTCCAGGCCCTCACAGACTGTTCGGTGATATCCTTCTCGTATTCGGCATTCAAGAATCTCTTCGGAAAACATCGCAGCCTGGAAACTCTTATGCTTCGTATAATGGAAGTGGAGTGGATCAAAAAGGAAAGGCATGATATCCTGATGGTCACCGAAGACGCTACGTCCCGCTATCGTGAATTCAGGAAGAATTATCCCGGGCTCGAACAACAGATTCCGCAATACCACATCGCTTCCTACCTCGGCATAACCCCCATTCAGCTCAGCCGGATCCGGTCCAGGCTGTTTTCAGAATAAAAAATCATTCCTTAACATAGGTTAATGCACAGCCAACAGGCTGTACGGATATTTGAATTCATCTTAAAACAAATGTCATGAAAGAACTTTTCAACTATCCGCTTACCGTGTACATCGCAGCCAGCATTGCATGTATCGCTATTATGATCATCGTGGATTATCACCTCGGAAGTGAAGCCGAACATCTCAATGCATGGGTCATAGTGAACAGGCTTTTCGGGTTTGAGCTTGGTATCCCGGACAGCCTTGCGATCCGTAAATTTGGCTTGTTTGGAGCTACTTTGATCATGTTGGGTGTTAATACTGCCTTTGGGCTGGTGCTGATCAACCTGCTGAAATACACCATCAGGCTGTTTCACTCCTGAAGATATTGCGATTGATTCGTTAAACCCTTGCTAATTTCTTTTCAGAAAAAAACCAAGCGACTATTTTAGGGGACAAAATCAACCACATGAATCTATCCAGGATCCCAATAATTCTCGGTTTGGCGATTTCGGCGATCTCCTTTGCGCAGGATCTGACCTTCGAGGAATACAATCCCACTTCAACCCTGGTCGTACCGGGAGAACCCGTACTCAAGGCAAAATATCCGTTCATTGATGTTCACGGACATCAATACCGAATGGCCGAACAGGACCTATCTCCGGTCGTTGCTGCCATGGATACCCTTAATTTGCAGATCATGGTGAATCTCAGTGGTCGGTCCGGGGAAAACCTGAAACAGTCGGTGGCCAACATAAAGAACAATTTCCCCAATCGCTTTGTGGTCTTTGCCAATATCGACTTTGACGGTGTTGGTAGCCCGGGCTGGACCGAAAATGCAGTGTCCCAACTGGAAGAAGACGTTAAAAGCGGTGCCAGGGGTTTGAAGATCTATAAAAGCCTTGGGCTGCGAAATACCGATACTGATGGTAACCGCGTTAAAGTTGATGATCCCAGGCTTGATCCCATCTGGGCTAAATGTGGAGAACTTGGGATCCCGGTACTGATCCATACGGCCGATCCCAAACCGTTCTGGGATGAATTCGATGCAGACAACGAACGTTGGCTGGAGCTCAAACTTCGGCCGCGAAGAAAGCGTGGAGCCACCGATCCGGCGCCCTGGGAACAGCTCATTGCCGAGCAACACAATATGTTCAAAAAACATCCCAACACCACATTTATCAATGCGCATATGGGGTGGTATGCGAACGACCTCGGCAAACTGGGTGAATTACTGGACGAGATGCCTAACATGAACGTGGGGATAGGCGCCATCATTGCTGAACTTGGCCGACAACCGAGGAATGCAAGGGCGTTCTTCATAAAGTACCAGGACAGGATACTCTTTGGCAAAGATAGTTGGCAACCCGCCGAATTTCCTACCTACTTCAGGGTGTTGGAATCGGACGACGAGTACTTTCCCTATCATAAAAAATACCATGCTTTCTGGGCGATGTACGGGATTGACCTGCCAGATGAAGTGTTGAAAAAAGTGTATTACAAGAATGCGCTGCGCATCGTGCCGGGCCTTGACAAAAGCCTGTTCCCAAAGGATTGATCCATGGAAAGAGTGCATGAGATCGTCAAGACCTTGAATTTGCAACCTCATCCCGAAGGAGGATATTATCGTGAAACCTATCGCAGTGAAGGTTCTATTCCGAAGAAAGTACTGGGAGAGCCCTTTAGTGGAGACCGAAACTATTCGACCGGTATTTATTTTTTGATCACGTCGGAATCGTTTTCTGCCTTTCACAGGATCAACCAGGATGAAATGTGGCATTTTTACGATGGGTCTTCCATGAACCTGCACATGATCTCACCGGAAGGTGATTACAAACGTGTTCGTATAGGTAAGAATCTCTCCGAAGGAGAACACCCGCAATTTACGGTTCCCGCAGGTTATTGGTTTGCTTCGGAAGTGGCCGAAAATGACAGTTTTTCGCTATTGGGTTGTACGGTCTCGCCCGGTTTCGATTTCGATGATTTTGAAATGCCGGACCGTGCGGAACTGAGTAAGCGATTTCCGCATCTGGCAGATATAATAGGTAAATTAACCCACTCATAGTATGTCAAAAGAAATTTCAACAGTGATCTTCGACCTTGGCGGTGTTCTTATCGACTGGAACCCGGAATACGTTTTTCTGAAAGAATTCAGGGGGAACAGGGATAAGATGGACTGGTTCCTCAACGAGATCTGCGCCTGGGAATGGAATGCCAACCAGGACGCGGGATATCCTATCGACAAAGCCACGGAAGAGCGCGTGGCCATGTTTCCGGAGCACGAGGAATTGATCCGGATGTATTACGGCCGCTGGGATGAAATGCTGGGTTTTACTCACGATGATACGCTGGAGATCCTGGAAGCTGTGGCGAACAACCCGGATTACCGTGTACTTGCCCTTACGAACTGGAGCGGTGAGACCTTCCCGAAGGCCATAGAAAAATTTGAGTGGCTGCAATGGTTCGAAGGGATACTGGTGAGTGGTGATGAGGGTATGAGGAAACCTTTCCGAGAGATCTATGAACTTATGCTAAGTCGTTTCGACATAGAAGCTTCGCAGGCCGTCTTTATCGACGACAGTTTAAAAAACGTCCAAGGCAGTGAGCAAGTTGGCATAAAAGGCATCCATTTTACCGGAGCTGATGATCTAAGAAGATCCTTCAGGGATCTGGGTATCCGGATATAAGATTTTTAGTAAATTTAAAGAATGAACAAGAGGAAAGTCGCTGTACTGGGACCCATACCCAGGGACCATATCGTAACGCATAACAACGAAGTAATCCAGAAATACGGTTGTGTGACCCATACGGCCATCGCCCTGTCTAACTTACTGGGACCGGATGACGTGGTCTACCCGGTGACTCACATTCGGAAAAGTGATGAAGCCGGAATCATGGACCTCTTCAGCAGTTATAAGAATATTGACACCTCTTATATTTCTTCGGAAGCAGACCGTGGAGATGTCATCCAGCTCAAATTTACCGATCAGAACAACCGGATCGAAACACAAACAGCCTTCATGAAACCTATCATGCCGGAAGACGTGAAAGACCTGCTGGATTGTGAGGTTTTCGTTTGTGTACCTGTTACCGACTTCGAGGTTCCGCTGGATACGATTCAGTATATAAAAAAGAACAGCGACGCCGCGATCGTGTTCGATGCCCACGGCCCTACTACGGCGCTCACAACCAAAGGGGAACGGGTGACAAAGTTCTGGGTGGACCGGGATCTGTGGCTGCCTTATATCGACGTTTTGAAAATGAACCTGGAGGAAGCCAACTGCAGTTGGTTTCAGAATGAATACACCCTTGAAGAACTGAGGCAGAACGAGGAGATCGCCCTGGAGCAACTACCCGTTTTTGCCGAGCATTGCTTGCGACACAAACTGAAATCGCTTTTCGTCACACTGGATTCGCGCGGTGTGATGGTGTACACGCTCGAGAACGACCAGTTGAAACAACAACTGGTACCGTCCGTCCCGGTAGCTCACGTTGTAGATACTACGGGTTGTGGGGATTCGTTTGCAGGAGGAATTGCGTTCAGCCTTTTACTGGCCCCGGAAGATCCTATCAAAGCCGCACAATACGGCAATGCCATGGGCGCGCAGCGAACCCAGGGAAAGACCTTCGATGTGTTCAAATCCCTTGAAGAAACACAGGCGATCCTCGATAAGACCTACTCCTGATATGAAGGCAGCTACGGCAGCACAGATCAAAAAGGAACTGAAATTTCGCAGCAGTGACGAATTGGAGCGATTGTGCCTGAGACTGGCCCGTTTCAAAAAAGAGAATAAAGAACTACTTACCTACCTCCTCTTCGAAAGTGAAGATGAAGCCTCCTACGTGAGGCATGTGAAAGAGTATATAGACGAGAGACTGCTGGAGATCAATCGTTCGAATATGTACTACATCAAAAAGAGTCTGAGAAGGATCTTGCGCGAAACCAAGAAATTCATTCGGTACTCCGATGTAAAAGAAACCGAGGTTGAATTACTACTATTTTTCTGCACGCGAATGTTGGAATTTGAACCCTCCATTCAGAAGAATACTAGCATGATGAACCTGTTTCAAAGGCAGGTTCACCTACTGCGAACGAAGATCAAAGCACTACACGAAGACCTTCAGTATGACTACACCAAAGAACTCAATGAATTAATTCGAATCTCATGAAAACTCTACAACTAAATCGCGGCCGGGGTCGATCTTTTTTGATGGTACTCCTCGTTATCACAACACTGTCCTTCACTGTAATACCAGTGGAAATTCAGAAGTTAACCGCCGAGAAGAATCATTCGTCCCTGTTGTTTTCGGTTCCAATTGCCAATGGTATCACACGGGTCACAGGTAAATTCAATGATTATTCTATCGACCTGGATTTCGTCGACAAGGATTTTACTAAATCAACTTTGTCTGCAACTATTGAAGTGGCCGGTATTGACACTGGAATCCCGGGAAGAGATGAACATCTGCGCTCGGCAGATTTCTTTGAGGCTGAAACGTATCCGAGGATCACATTTGTAAGCAAGAGAATAGAACGTTCCGCGGATGGCTATGTGGCGATCGGTGACCTTACGATGAAGGGCATAAGTAAAGAAACCGAAATTCCCTTTGTGGTTACAGGTGCAGACGGTGAGAACACCATTGGGATCGCAGCCAGATTCAGTTTGAACAGAACTGATTTCGGTGTGGGTAATGATTTTCAGCATAGCTCCATAGAAAATTTTATCAGTGAAACGATTTCCGTGGAGATCGATTTCTGGACGAAAAAAAGAAAAGAACCTAAAAAAGCAGAATGACAACCATATACCATAACCCAAGATGCCGGAAATCCAGGGAAACCTTGGCGCTACTTGATAAAAACAACGAACAGATCGAGATCGTGCTCTACATGGAAAATCCACCTACAGAGACCGAACTTTCGGGCATATTGGAAAAGCTGAAGCTGTTTCCGATCGAACTGGTTCGGAAGAATGAGAGCGTCTGGAAAGAGAACTTCAAAGGAAAACAGTTAAGCGATGCCGAGATCATAGAGGCTATGGTCAAAAATCCAAAGCTGATCGAGCGCCCTGTTGTGATCAAGAACGGTAAGGCTGCATTGGGAAGACCGCCGGAAAGTGTTTTAAATATCTTATAGAATATTTAACAAAAGATTGGCTAAAGTGTGATGAACCACCAAGTATTTTCGTAGTCTAACTGGAAAATCATTCTAATGAGATCAACCATCACGCTCCTTTTCTGTTTTGTTTCCCTGTTAACTTTCGCGCAGCCTTCCACGCCCGGATCGCCTGTTGATCGCGATTACAAAGTAACTGGGATCGTACTCGAAAAAGGCACTGATCTGCCACTTGAATACGCAGCCGTTTCATTCATAGACGCAAATGGCCAGGTGGTTGCAGGTGGGATCACTGATATGGAAGGAAAGTACGACATCAAGGTCCCGGCAGGCACCTATACCGTTCAGTACGATTTTATCTCCTTTAAGCAGATAAAACTGTCAAACCAGGTGATCGATAAGAATACCAACTTACCTCCCGTGTACCTGGAACTCGACTCGGAAAGCCTCGATGAAGTGGTCGTAAGGGCGGAAACTACGGAAGTTCAGATAAGGCTGGACAAGAAGATATACAATATAGGAAAGGATCTTACTACAAGCGGCGCAACTGTAAGTGATGCATTGAATAATGTTCCCTCGGTAACAGTTGATGTTGAAGGTAATATCGCCCTGAGGGGAAATGAGAATGTTCGGATTCTGATCAACGGAAGGCCTTCGGCAATCGCAGGATTTGGCTCCACGGATGCCTTGCGACAACTGCCGGCAGAGGCGATCGAACGGGTTGAAGTGATCACCTCGCCATCTGCAAGATATGATGCCGAAGGGACAGCAGGGATCCTGAATATAGTTTTAAGGAAAGAAAAGACGCTTGGTCTTAACGGTTCTATCATCACGAATTTCGGTTATCCCTGGAGTGCAGGGATCAATGGTAATGTGAACTTAAGGACCAATAAATTCAATATCTTCAATACAACCGGTTTCCGTTACAGGGAATCGCCGGGTAATGCGATCTTCGAAAATCGCTACCTTTCCCAGAACCGCGAGAATCCTTTTGTTAATGAAAGCCGCGATTACGATCGAGTGGGAAGAAATTTCAATTCCAACCTTGGCATAGAGTACTTCTTAACAGAGAATTCGTCGCTTACTGCATCGGGATTTGTTCGGATCGGGAATGATGACGATCTCACGACCAACGTTACCGATGAGTTTAATATGAACAGTGCCCTGGCGATCACAACCATCAGGGAGGAACTGGAAACCGAAGACGACAAGAATTATCAGCTTGCGTTGAATTACAGAAACCAATTCGACAAGAACGGGCATGAGCTTACTGCCGATTTCCAGTACGAGGTAAGTGATGAGACCGAAAGTGCGGATATCCTGGAATTCATAACCTTCCCGAGCCGAATGGACCTTCCTACAGAGATCGTGACCACCATTGAAGACCAGACAGAATACCTGGCCCAGGTCGATTATGTACTCCCTATCGGTGAAAATGCACAATTTGAAGCAGGCTACAGGGGTAATTTCCAGGAGACCATTACGGATTTCACAGTGATGGACGAAGTGCTCGGTACAGGAAATTTTGTAAGAAACGACAGCCTTTCGAACATATTCGACTTCCAGCAGAACGTGAACGCGCTCTACACCCAATACGGAAACAAGTTCGGGAAGTTCTCCTTCTTACTCGGACTCAGATTGGAAAGTACTGAATTAAAAGGTGAGGTTACTGCTGAAGATATCTCAACCACCAACAATCTCGATCTGAATTTCGATGAAGATTACCTGGGACTTTTTCCTACCCTGAACCTGATCTACGAACTGAACGATCGTGAGAATATCACACTGGGATACAACCGAAGGATCAATCGGCCGCGTCACTGGTTCCTGAATCCATTCCCTTCCAGGTCGAGTGAAGCAAACGTATTCCAGGGAAATCCCGGGTTGGATCCTGCTTATGCCAGTGCGTATGATCTTGGGTACCTGAAGCGCTGGGATAAGATCACACTTACTACTTCAATATATTACCAGTACGAAACGGATTCGTTTGAGAGAATCCAGGAGGATACCGGGGAACTTACTCCAAATGGCATCCCGATCATTCGCACCCTGCCTATCAATTTATCTACTAATGAACGTATTGGTTTTGAGGCAGGAATTTTATACAACCCTGCACGCTGGCTGCGTTTGAACAGTAGTTTTAACCTGTTCAGGTTTTCTACTGAAGGTGAGTTCAACGGGGTGGATTACGGTGCCGAGAACACCAGCTGGTTCGCAAGGGCAAGTGCCAAAGTATCGCTTCCTGCCAAGATCGACTGGCAAACCAACGCTTTCTATAGAGGGCCAACTAACAACGCCCAAACCGAGAGTGAGGGAATCCTGTCGATCAATGTCGCCATGAGCAAGGATCTGTTTAACGAGAATGCGACTGTGGCATTTAACGTGAGTGATCTGTTCAATTCACGCAAGCGTATGTCACGAACCGAAACCGAGACATTTATATCCGAGTCGGAGTTCCAGTGGAGACAGCGTTCGTTCAACCTATCTTTTACGTACAGGTTCAACCAGAAGAAACAGCGACAAAGAGGTCGAGAAGGTGGGGATTACGATGATGAAGGTTTTGAAGGTTAGAATTTCAAACAATAGCATAAAAAAAGGAAGCCAAATGGCTTCCTTTTTAGTTTTGTGGGAGTTATTTACAGGTCTTCTTCTGCATTTTTTCGGGCTTCACGTTTCAGCTTCCAATTTTCATACAGTGCACCGCCAATCCAGTACGGGATAAATGAGATCAGGAAGATCATCAACCAAAATCCAATGGTCAGTATGGTCAAGAATGCTAAAAATCCTAAATATTGATCAAATTCCATGATAGCCTTTGTTTTGTTTTGGCAAAGATAAAATGATTTTTTCAGAAATTATAGGAATCCTTCCCATTTTATTCACAGTAAATAAACATCTATATGCTTGAGTGAAAAAGTGGTAATTCGTACTTTTGTACTTCAATTTCTCCACTATGAATTACAGAATCGAAAAGGACACCATGGGCGAGGTAAAAGTACCCGCCGACAAGCTTTGGGGTGCTCAAACAGAACGCTCCCGTAATAATTTCAAAATAGGCAGACCGGCTTCCATGCCGTTGGAGATCGTATACGGTTTTGCCTACCTGAAAAAGGCAGCTGCCTATACCAATTGCGCTCTCAGGGTCCTTTCCGAAGAAAAAAGAGACCTTATTGCCGCTGTATGCGATGAGATACTGGATGGGAAACACGACGAACAATTCCCGCTGGTGATCTGGCAAACCGGATCCGGGACCCAGAGCAATATGAATGTGAACGAAGTGATCGCGAACAGGGCGCATCAGCTTGCTGGCAAAACTATCGGAGAAGGAGAAAAAACACTGGCTCCTAACGACGATGTGAATAAATCGCAGTCGTCCAATGATACCTTCCCAACCGGCATGCATATTGCTGCCTACAAGAAGATCGTGGAAGTAACCATCCCGGGTGTGGAGCAACTTCATGCGACCTTGAAGCAAAAGGCCGAAGCATTCAAAAAGGTAGTTAAAATAGGACGTACTCACCTGATGGACGCCACTCCCCTTACGCTTGGTCAGGAATTCAGCGGATATGCATCTCAACTTGAGCATGGGTTAAAAGCACTTCGGAATACCTTACCCCACCTTTCTGAACTCGCCCTTGGCGGAACTGCAGTAGGTACCGGGATCAATACACCTCCGGGTTATTCTGAAAAGGTTGCTGAGTATATTGCCGATTTCACCGGCCTGCCCTTTGTTTCGGCTGAAAACAAATTCGAAGCACTGGCCGCTCATGACGCTATTGTGGAATCGCATGGAGCACTTAAGCAACTGGCCGTTTCCCTGAATAAGATAACTAACGACATTAGGATGCTGGCCTCGGGCCCACGAAGCGGAATCGGTGAGATCATCATTCCGGCCAACGAACCAGGTTCGTCTATAATGCCGGGGAAAGTGAATCCAACCCAGTGTGAAGCCCTTACCATGGTATGTGCGCAGGTGATAGGTAACGATGTGGCCATATCGGTAGGTGGCGCCCAGGGACACTACGAACTGAACGTGTTTAAACCCGTTATGGCGGCCAATATACTGGAGTCCGCTCAATTGCTGGGTGATGCCTGCGTTTCTTTCGACCTCAACTGTGCCGTAGGAATAGAGCCAAACCACGCTACCATCGAGAAATTGCTAAACAATTCATTGATGCTGGTTACTGCCCTGAACACTAAAATAGGATACTATAAAGCGGCGGAAATTGCCAATACCGCTCATAGAAACGGGACAACCTTGAAGGAAGAAGCCGTTAACCTCGGATATCTTACTGCTGAAGAATTCGATGAATGGGTTCGTCCGGAAGATATGGTAGGTTGAATTACAGACCTTTAGGGCTAATTTCGGCTGGTCGAAGATAATTCACTCTGATAGAAAAGAGAACAGGTTCATTTTAAGTGAACCTGTTTTTTTTATAAAAAATATCGATGAAATGCAGATTTATTAGATTAAATGTAATTTTTATGTATATTGTAGTACCCAAATTATTAAAACCTACTTATTATGAGGCTACGATTACTACCCCTCGCATTGTGTCTTTTAATGATGACACTGATGTCACATAATGCATCGGCAAATGAATCAGGACACAATACTAATTCGTCTCTACCCCTTGTTTTTACTACCATCGCGCTAAAGTCTAATCCGAAAGCCAAAGGTGAAGAACTAGCTAATGTTGAACTTTCTTCATCCACAAATCACGCGGCAAAACTGGCCGCCGATCGAAATACTTCGGATATGATCGCAAAAGCCGATTTTTCTAAAAGTGAAGAAATTTCCTACAAATTTATCGCAGATGTAAGAAGCAATTCGGGTAAAATTTCTAAATCTTCTTCAGCGGCTGCCGTCGATACCCTGGCATTACGTGAAGCTTCCTTTGCTCAGGGCATGTTTTACGGGTTCGCGATCATGGTGATCCTGCTGAACCTGGTCTGTTACTTCCTGTTCGACGACAGGTTGTTCCTGATCTACTCCATTGCTCTTTTCGCTATGAGTAATTTATTACTTATGAGTGACGGACTGATGTCCCTGATAGGATTCAATGTAATAGCACAACCCATTGTAGTAGAAGCATCGCTTGTATTGCTAAGCTGTGTGTTCGCCAGCTGGTTTGCTTCAAGATATTTAAATGTTGCTGAAATCATCCCTAAACTTAAATGGGTGGCGATCGGTTTATTTAGTACAGCCGGAGTACTTACATTGACGAGCATGTTTGCCGATAGCCACGGATTGGCTATAGCATCCATCATAATTTCTTACACAGTACTCAGTATGTATTTCCTTACAGGTGTGTATCTATTCAGTAAAAAGAATTACCCCAAATTCTATGTGATCGCGCTGAGCATACCCCTGCTCTTTGCTGTTGATTACTTCATAATGCGTAATCTCGGCATCGAGTTCCTAATGACCCAGCCATCACATCTCAAAGCGGCGATAGTTGCTGAAATGCTCATGCTCACCTACGCAATTGTGTACAGGATGAAGGCGATCAAGGATGAAAATGAGCTTAGACAAACCGAACTCAGAATATTCTTAAAGCGACAAGAGATCATGAATCGAAAAAGCGCAATGCAACTCATGGAAGAGGTTTACCTGGAAAACCTGATCATGCATTACGACCTGGACGGATTCGAGATCAAACTCCTTCAGTACATTTCCGAAGGAAAAGACAACGCGAAGATCGCGAGAAAGCTAAAAATCACGGAATCCGAGGTGGAAACAGTTACCAAGGAACTGTACCATAAACTGGAGATCAGCGAACATATCCAGGAGGATTACCGTATGGTAGACGCACAGGCGGACTACATCTACAATTAACTGGGATTCGATGTCGTAAGCGAGGTATTGTCCAGAGACCTTACGAACATCGGCTCACTATCTCAGCCTAATTCAATTATTGGTGAGTGAGGATAGGCCTTCGGGCCTATCCTTTTTTTACGTAGTATTTTTTGTATCTGAAATAGGCAATTCCGCTCAACAATACTGCGAAGATCACAATATACCACACAAATGTTGGTGTTACCGGTACATCACCGCTGGCGTAGGAATGCAGCCCGGTGAGGTAGAAATTCACCCCGAAATAGGTCATCATGATAGACGCATAGGCAAACATAGCCATTACATTGAAGAACCAGCGTCCTCTCAGACCCGGTACAAGTCGCATGTGAATAACAAAGGCATAGATCATGATACTGATCAGGGCCCAGGTCTCTTTGGGATCCCAGCCCCAGTAACGTCCCCAGCTCTCATTAGCCCACTGTCCCCCGAGGAAATTCCCAATGGTTAGCATCACGAGTCCTACCGTCAGGGCCATTTCGGTGATCACAGTGATCTCCCTGATGTTCAGGTCCATTCGGGCCTTGTTGTTGGAGGTCGTCAATATCATTAGTAACAGCGCCGTTGCTCCCAGTATCATTCCAAGCGTGAAGGGGCCGTAACTCGCAACGATCACAGCCACGTGGATCATCAGCCAGTAACTGTCCAGTACGGGCTGAAGATTTGCAATAGACGGATCCAGCCAGCTTTGGTTGGCCACCCAAAGGATTATACTTGCCACAAATGCTGTTGATGCAATGGTAAGATCACTCTTTCGCCCGAATGCCAGTCCGAAGAAAACCGTAGCCCAGCCTACATAGATAATGGATTCGTAGGCATCACTCCAGGGTGCGTGGCCGCTGATGTACCATCTCAGTATCAGACCAACCGTGAGTAGTACGAAGAACAGCCAGGTAATATATTTACAGATTCGAATGATCCAGGTGTACAGCTTTGCATCCGAAAAGATCTTCAGCACAATAAAAACAAACATCACCGCTCCTATCATCAGGAAGTACTTATACAATTTGTTGAAGATATCCATCTTGTTGTAGGTGATCTCCGCTTTGATCTTTTTTTCTGAAGGCATTACCTCACTTCCAAACTTCATCTGGAATTTCGCCAGGCCGTCCAGGATCTCTTCGGCCTGGGTGTAGTCTCCATCCTCCCTGGCCTGCCTTATCGACTGAAAATATGCCGGCAGGATTGTTCGTGTAGCCACCGAATCCATCCCTTTGAAATTGGCCTCATTCAATTCGGGGTATGCCACCCAGCGATTATTCTCATCGTTGGGAACCGGGAATATCTTGAGTATTCCACCACTAAGTGCCTGGTTCATCAGGTAAACACTTTCGTATGTTTTTATAAAGTCCTTCTCGAACTGGTTGGGGTTATTCTTTCTCGTAGCCTCCTCGAGGTAGGGTTCCAGTTTGTTGTTTCCCTGTGCATCGAACAGGTCGAGCATTGCGATCCTGCTGGCGTCTTCCGGAACACCCAGGACCTTTCGCAGGCTGTCATTACCTCGCTTCAGGTAGATGATAGGCACCTCGAGCCAAACACGTGGCATTTCGGTCATGGAAACAAAGACCTGGTTGGCATCCAGCCCTTTGTACGAATTTCGCCTGCTGATCTTTCGAAGCAATTCGCTTGCATAGGTATGAACAGGTTTCATCCTTCCTTCATCCTGTATGACCAGTTCGGAGAATTTAGCGGCGTGTTCCTTCGAAACTGCGTTCGCCAGGATGAGGGAATCCAGTTGTTCGACACTCGATTCCATATGCTGGTGTGAGTCCTGCGCGATTCCGGCACCCATCATTCCGAAGAAAAACAAAATGGTAAGGGCTGCTTTCTTAGCTTTTATCTTATCCTGTAACTTCTTCAGGTAACCGAAACGCGTGTTCCTGTCGAACAGAATCGCCATAAGCCCCAGGTATAACAGGAAATACCCTATATAGGTGATCCATGTACCCCACCAGTCCTTGTTCACCGAAAGTACAGTTCCTTTCTCATCCGGGTCGAAACTAGCCTGGAAGAATCGATATCCACTCTCGTCCAGTACGTGATTCATGTAGATGTCGTAGTCGTAGAAATCGGCCTCCGACTTGTTCACGGTAACCTTACTTTTAAATGCTGAGTAAGCGTTCTCCGTCCCGGGGTATTTATCCGCGATGAAGTCGTTAAGCGTAATACTGAACGGTAGTTCATATTTTTTGGAACCATAGGAAAGGTATACGTCAAGGCCGGCAACCGACACCTTTTTTGGGTTGGGGAAAGAGCCCATTCCGCCCAGAAGTTCTACGCGCTTTGTCTCACCCATGGAGATCACATCCAAGATAAGGGCGTCCTTGTTGGTCTTCTCACCTTCGGCGGCTTTTACAACACCCATACGCCCTCGTTTGACGCCTTCGGGGAAAACGAATGCAGTGCCTGCCATCTGGTATAGCGAACGAAGCTGCAGCGGCTGAAGGCTATCGGCCAGGACAATACCTTGTTCCTGGTCGGCCATTCGCATGAAAGTACCTTCAAAAGGAGTGTTGATGGTATAGTTCCCGGTAGAATCCACTGCGATATTGATCGCCCCATCGGTAGGTGCATTCAACGTAAAAAGTATATTGTGGATCTCAGAGATCTGTCCGCTCTTAATGAAATGCTCATGCCTGTTACCGTCACCTGCTTCGACGATCTTCAGGTATTCCTCTCCCTCTTCTGAAGGAATAAGTCCTTCCTCGGCATTCTTGATAAAATCGCGGTAAACCACGCTCACCGCTTGATTGTTATAATCGGTGTTCAGTTCGAATGAATTGTCAAGCCGTTCGGAAAGGCGCAATTTCATTGGCGATACCTTCCTCCGTTGATTCACGCCGTCGATCTCGTAGTCTCCGTCGATGAACATATTCAGGTAGGTATGCTCCGAAAGAAAGGTGTTTTCCGTAGCTCCTTCTCGTATGCTCATCCTTCCTTCATAACCGATATAACGGGTAACAAAGGCTCCAACTAGGATCAGGATAAAAGCTAAATGGAGTGTCAGCGTGGCCCACTTTTCTTTCCTGAGAAGTCTAAACCGGAAGATGTTACCGATGAAGTTGACAACGAAGATCCCCATGATAAGCTCGAACCACCAGGCGTTGTAGATCAGTTCCCTGGTGTATGGTGTGGGTGATGTCTCTGCTGAAGCATCCAGGAAGGTACCCACGGCCATGGCGGCGGCAAAAACAATAAATAAAACTGCGGTAAGTCGAGTGGAGAAAAGAACGGAAGCCAGCTTTTTTTGCATCTGCAAATTTTTTGCAAATTTAGCCAATTGCGACCATTTCACCACTACATTTTCGTAGTCAATATTAAAGCTGATGAGAATAGCTTCAACACAGTCTTTCCCTGAACATTGTCCAAAAAAAGTTAGTACCTTCGTCTTATGATATCCATCGTGGTTTTAGGCTTCGGAAATGTGGGAAAGCATCTCAGCTTGGCCCTGGAGCAGTCGGATGCTGCTATCCTGAAACAGGTCTACAATCGGTCTGAAATCACTTTACCATCACAGCTGGATCACATCGAATTGATCGACGACCTTAACGATCTCGCAGAGGCGGATATTTGCATTATCGCTCTTCCGGATGATGTTATTCAGGATTTTTCCGGCAAATTACCCGAACAGGACAGGCTGGTAGTGCATACTTCCGGCAGTGCGCCTATAGATGCGCTGAAAGATCATTCGAGACGGGCGGTTTTCTATCCCTTGCAAACCTTTTCTGCAGAACGAGAAGTCAATTTCAGGTCGGTCCCCATTTGCATTGAAGCCAATAACGCACAGGACGAGACCCTACTGTTTATGTTGGCCGAAAGCATTTCAGAAAAAGTAACGGTCATCAACTCTGCTGCGCGACGGAAACTACACCTGGCAGCGGTTTTTGTAAATAATTTCACCAATCATTTCTATCATATCGCAGACGAGCTAGTTCGGGAAAACGACCTGGATTTTGATCTTCTGAAACCACTCATACTCGAAACCGCGAATAAGATCAACACGCTCTCCCCTGCAGAGGCTCAAACCGGGCCTGCCCGAAGAGGGGATAAAAATACTATTGAAAATCATTTACATTTGCTATCGGAAGGTCCCTATCGCGAATTGTACGAAAAACTAACCGCTTCGATCCTGGAAACCTATGGAAAAAAGTTATAAGGAATACCTGCAACACATCACTACCTTCGTTTTCGACGTAGACGGAGTTCTCACAGACGGAAATGTGATCATCACTACGCAAGGAGAACTCTACCGCACCATGAACACCAAAGATGGTTTTGCCATCAAAACTGCGATCGACAATGGTTTCCGGGTGTGCATCATCAGTGGCGGGACCAATGAGGGAGTTCGTTCGCGACTGAGTGGTTTGGGTGTGACCGATATCCACCTGGGCACACATCAAAAGACGGAAACCCTGAAGCAGTATCTCTCGGATAACGGCCTGAACAAGGAGAACGTGCTTTTTATGGGGGACGATATCCCCGACCTGGATGTAATGCAGCATGTGGGGCTACCCTGCTGTCCGCAGGATGCCGTTCCGGAGATCAAGAGCATCTGTAAGTATATTTCGCACAAGATGGGCGGCAACGGCTGCGTGAGGGACGTGATCGAACAGGTCCTGAAGGTACAGGGGAAATGGATCAGTTCTTCCGGTACTTCGGCGCGTTACGATTAAATTTTTCTCTCCCGGATGGCCTACTTCTCAATTATCCGACCCGTAAACCTCTTCCTTTTGGGATTGGTCCAGGTATTGATAAAGTATGTGATCTTCGAAGTCTTCGGAGCCGAGACAGCCATGAACAACCTGCAGTTCACCATGCTGGTTTTCGCAACCCTTGCGATTGCCGCAGCTGGTAATGTCGTCAACGATATCTTCGACCAGGACATAGACAGGATCAACAAGCCCGATCGACGGATAGTCGGGACCAGGATGCCGGAGAAAAAAGCCTATACTTATTTCGTCATGCTTAACGTCTTAGGTGTATTATGTGGGTTTGTGCTGGCAAACCAACTTGGAAAACCCGGGCTGGCTGCCACTTTTATCGTTATTTCGGCATTATTGTACCTGTATTCGAGTCAGTTAAAGGCGATACTACTCCTGGGAAACATACTGATATCCGTGCTGGTGGGATTCAGCCTGCTCGTGGTGCTGATCTTCGATCTCTACCCTATTGCTGAAGTAGGTCTCGACGCTGCACAGAAGAGTGCCGCGAGGCTGGTACTGGATTATGCGGTTTTTGCTTTTTGCGTGAACCTGTTGCGCGAGATCGTGAAAGATGTTGAGGATGTTAACGGTGATAAAAAGGGCGGAATGAATACCCTGGCAATTTCCATCGGACGGTCACGAACCACCAACTTATTGTTCGTCCTTGGGATCGTGTTTGCCTTGGGAATCGTTGCCTACGTCTATACATTCCTATACGATAAAAAACTGCTGGTGCTCTATTTCCTGTT
>JAUIIU010000041.1 GCA_030431695.1 Bacteroidia bacterium
GCTACAGACTGTGATAAAACTCCGTCGACGGGATGATTCCCTCATTCAACAATGTCATTGACTCAACGCCTCTTTTGAGCAAATTATTGTTGTCCTAGATTCGGAGAGAATATAAAATAAGATTCATCATGAAAACAAAAATTTTATGGCTGCTGCTACCTGTATTGGGCGTTGCAGCATTTTATTCGGTAACTGTATCAGACAACAGCTACCAGGAAACAGCAAGAGTACTGACACCTTCCGAAGGATGTGTGTTCATGACCATTATGGGAGAGCAATCTTCGGAAGATTTCAAAGTGTTTAAAAGTGACGAGAACCTGATGTTGTCCGTTCGAGATGGCCTGAGCTGGCTGGCAGACGCTCAATTGCCGAATGGAGGATATGGAGCCGGAAGTCACTCGGCCCAACATGTTCGGGATCCGCACGCCGTTAAAGCCGATCCGGCAACCACAGCCATGGTGGCCCAGGCTTTTTTACGCAGTGGTACCACACTTAAACGCGGTCAATACTCCAAAAACCTGGAGAACGCTATCGATTTCCTGCTTGAAACCGTCGAGAACACTCCTAAGAAAGCAGCGCATATCACCGATGTGCGCGGAACCCAGATCCAAACCAAACTGGGACAGAATATCGACGCAGTGCTTACAGCACAGCTGCTGTCCAATCTTCTCGATCGCAACCTGAAAGGTATTGACAAGAGACGCGTAGAGCGATGCCTGGATATTTGCGTAGCCAAGATCGAATCTGCTACCGATGTGACAGGGCGCCAAATGGGAGCCGGATGGGCCGGTGTTTTGCAAAGTGGGTTGGCGACTAGTGCTCTGGAAGCTGCCCAGGCCGTAGGCGCCGATGTGAACGAAGAGGTTGTGGTACGTTCCAAGAACTACCAGAAGGGAAACTACGACGAGAAGACGGGAAATGTAAAGACCGATGATGGTGCAGGGATCATGCTGTATGCTGTGAGCGGCAGTGTGCGCGGTAGCGCCAAAGAAGCCCGAAAAGCTGAGGCTGCGATCAATAAAGCAAAAAGAGAAGGCAAACTGGACAAAGATGCCGAGGTGAACACGGACAATCTCCGCAAAGCAGGTCTTGCCGAAAGTGAGGCCATGGAATATGCTACCTCTTACAATGTGTACCAATCGGCCAAGAAGACGGCCCAACGCGAGGACGTGCTGAATGGATTCGGGAACAATGGAGGTGAAGAATTCCTGAGTTTCTTGCAAACCGGTGAATCCTTATTGGTAAATGACGACGAGGATTGGAAGAACTGGTACGATGATATGAGTGGCCGTATCCTAAAGATCCAGAATGAAGACGGAAGCTGGAACGGGCACCATTGCATCACCAGCCCGGTGTTCTGCACCGCTACAAGTGTGCTGTTGCTCACTGTTGAAAACGATATTGATTTTCTGAAGAAAGTAGGAGAATAATACAAGGGTATGATCCACCCCTTGGTCGATATTTATAAATCACGACCCATTATTGATAAATGCCGACCGGATGTGTTTTTAATTGATTGAAAGCGTATGTATCTTGGAGTATCTCAATTACACGCTAGTTGATGTTTAGGTTGGTAGTACACCGTTCGCGGCTGTCGACAGGGATGTCGGCCCCTTATGCCAAAAAGGTAATGAAGAACCGCGAGCGGTGTTTTTTATTGAATATTTACCAGTCCCAGTGTGACCTCGTACACATCACTACCTTCCATCTTTGACTTTAACCAGGCGTAGAAACTCATGACGAATACATCTTCCTGCCTGGCTTCTTTCCAAACGAATGCATTTTCCACCTTTTCCCTGAATTTTGCTGAAGCAACCACTTCGGGATCCTCGTAATATAGCTTGACCAGCTTCAGGAATGCTATGGCTCTTTCCTCTCCCATGGCTCGCAATCTTGGGAAAAGTTTGCGTTCGATGCTTTTGAGACGCGACAATACAAGGCTTAACCTGTCTAGTTCGATCAGTAGTAATAATTCGATGATATTACGTTGCACGACCCATATAAAACCGCATTTCTTCTCGTAGAACTTATCGCTGTGATGCAATTTGCTCACCGTTCTCCATCCTTCTATGAATTCCCTTTGCTGAAAGAGACACATCACATGAGCCAGAACGATCTGTGGTGAAGGATCTTTTATTCCGGATAACAGGTTCAAAGCTTCAGTTGCATTGCCTGTATAGTTCAGGTTGAGTGCTTTCAGAAGGACCAGGTCATGGCGAAAAAGTCGGTAATAGGTCTGTTGTTGCTTAACCATTTCGGCTTCCATCCTTGAAACAAAATAGGTTGAACTCTCAAAATCCTTGTTTCGGAATCCAACCACGGCCATCAGGTGAAGAATGGCGATGTGGTAGTACAGGTGCTTATCGGCTTGCGTCTGCTTCTTATCCACGATCGTATAGATGCGTTTTGCATAGGGTATCACCGAAGCGTAGTCGCTTTTTAGCTCAGCGGATGTTGCAAGTATTTGGAACAACTGGTAAAGTGATTTATAAGTAAGTGCCTCGTCCAGTGTTATCCCGTATGATTCGAATGCGTTGTGGATCAGGGTTTCGATATTCTCCGGACTGCTATGCAGCTTTTGTTTGATCAGGGCATAAGCTATGTTCAATTTTAACTCACGTTCCTGCAATTGCTGGTTTCGGATCGCCTTCCTTTCAATATCGTCGAAATCCTCCCCGGGGTGCAAATGCGCATACTGAATTTTGGTTTGGTAAATCTCGCTGAGAATGGTGTAAAGATCAAGTTCAATTGCAGATCGCTCTGCCTTGTCCAATAATTTAACCGCCGGTTTAACAAGTTTGTGCTCAAAGAAGATCCTGGATGCCAGTAATTGCTTCATGATCTGCATCTCCTCGGAGGTTTCGCTCGAAAAACTTTTTTCAGCAATAAAATCGATAAGGTTATCCTGTAAGCGCTTGCAGAGCGCGTGATACGAATTGCGCGCCGGTTTCCCGTATAGTCGTATATCAAGCTCATCCGTCTTCCCGATGTCGATGTACTTGTAAAGATCGATGTTCTTGGCGTCGCCGCGACGGTTCTTTTTTTTCAGAAATAAGACAAATTCACGCTTTTCCTCTGCTGAAAGTATGTTGTTTATCGCAATTATATCTTTCATTAAAACATAAGTATTTACTTTGCTAAAATGACTAAAATAAGTAAAACCATATAATAGTGCTAAATATTAAATCATAAGTAAATATAAAAATATGGTTTGAAATCCAGATTCAACCGATTCATATTTGCTTCAGAAATAACATCAAAACATTTCATTATGGAAGATCAATTTTCAACTGAAAAGAAGCCTGTGAATGCTCCATTGTTGGAGAGAATACAGAAGAAAAAAGATGAATTCAATTGTGAACCTACCCCGGCCTTTATTTCGGCCTCATGGACGGCCTTGTTCATAGGGATGGTTTCCTATTGTATTGGCTTGTGGAACGCAGGTATGGAACTCAACGAGAAGGGATACTACTTTACCATATTATTGTTTGGTTTGTTCTCCGTGGTATCTGTTCAGAAAACAGTAAGGGATAAACTTGAAGGGATTCCGGTGACCGATATATACTACGGCATCAGCTGGTTTACTACCATCGCCTCCATATTGTTACTGATCATCGGACTTTGGAATGCCGACCTCTACCTGAGCGAGAAAGGTTTCTACGGAATGGCCTTCACACTCAGCCTGTTCTCCGCTGTTGCGGTTCAGAAGAACACCAGGGATGTAAAGTTCCTGCAAAGGAAAAAGGACAAGTAAATTGGAACTTATTCGATACATTTAAGATCAAATGACATGAATATGAATTCCAGAATTGAGAAAGACCTGCGGGAATTACGCGAAGCCAGCGTAATTTCCGAAGAGGTCTCGCATAAGATAGCGGAGTATTACCGCAGTCGGAAAAGCGGAGGGCCAAAAAAGCTTTTCGTGATCTTCGGCGTGCTAGGATCCCTGCTGGTGAGCCTTGGGATCATCCTGATCCTCGCCCATAACTGGGACAATTTTTCAAGGACTGCAAAGACCGTTTGGGCCTTCGTGCCCCTGGTTATCGGCCAGGCGGCCGTTGGATTCAGCCTGCTCAGGAACAAAGGGCGCGCATGGAAAGAAGCCAGTGCCGCCTTCCTGTACGTGTCCATTGGCGCTAGTATATCGCTGGTCAGCCAGATCTATAACATTCCGGGTGAGATGCCTGAATTCCTCATGACGTGGATCATCCTCGGCGGACTACTGGTCTACCTGATGAGGTCTTACGCCGCAGTTTTGCTGCATCTAGTCATGGCGACAACCTACGCCTGTAACCTGGGGTATTTCAACGAGATCAACCCCTGGTGGTACCTGGTGCTACTGGCCTGGGTTGTGCCATTTTACCTTCGAATGCTGAAGGATCAACCCGGTTCCAATTCTACATCCATACTGAATTGGGCCTTCCCGCTAAGTGTGACCATTTCCTTCGGGGCGTTCATTTCCGAAGCAACCAACCTGATCATGCTCATGTATGTAGGATTGTTCGGACTGTTGTACAACCTTGGGAAACTCGATGTCTTTGACAGTGGGAAACTTAGGCGAAATGGATATGCCATAATCGGATCACTCGGGATGATCTATGTACTGATACTAATGACCTTCGAATGGGCGTGGGTGGAATTCGATCGAGCCGATTACTTTGCTGGTGATATCGCGATCACGGTTGGGGTATTTGCTTTAGCCTGTGCCATGTTGTATCTGCTGGCCCGAAAGAAGAAACTGGTTCCGTTCAACCTGTTCCAGTACACCTTCCTCATATTCGGTTTGATATTCGCCACCCAGTTCTTATAAGAGCAGGTATCGATGGTATTGACCAACCTGATGGTTTTCGCACTGGGCATTTTCGCCATCCGTATCGGGAACCTGAGGAATAATTTCGGAGTGCTGAATTACGGCCTGCTTATCATTACCGTTTTGGTAGCCTGCAGGTTCTTTGATACCAATATCGACTTCATCATTCGCGGATTATTGTTCGTAGCCATCGGAGTGGGATTCTTCGCGGCGAACTATTTGATGTACAGGAAACAACAAAAACTAAAATCTGAAGATCATGAATAAGTTAGCAGCAGCAACGGTATTTGCCATTATGGTACTGGGACAATGGTTCGTGCCAGGAAATATGATCTTCCAGGAGGAGAAGGTATTGGAGCAGGGTGTTGCCTATAAGTTCCGTACCCAACCCATAGACCCAAGCGATCCTTTCCGTGGAAAATATGTAAGACTGAGTTACGAGATGCGATCGTTGGAATCGGACAGCCTGGTATGTAATTACGGGACGAAACTTTATGTTACGCTTGGTGTGGATTCCCTCGGTTTCGCAAAAGCAGAAAAGATCGGACTGGAACGGCCTTCGACGGGTGATTTTGTGATCGCCGATTGTGCCGGTTACTACGGCAGTGTTCAGCATTTTAACCTTCCTTTCGATACCTTTTATATGAATGAGGATAAAGCCTTGAAGGCGGAAATAGCTGTGCGTGAAGTACAACGCGATACCCTGCCTACCGTTTGCTATGGTGTGGTTCACATCCTGGAAGACAGGGCTGTGCTTTCGGATGTGCAGATCGATGGTGTTTCACTGAAAGACTATGTGGATGAACCTTAAAACGAGATGCGGGTGAGTTCCCGTGTTTTGATGTTGACTGAACAGCTTTCCGGCCGGGGGTTGTTCATTTAACTTATTTGTTATGAAAAGTACGATTTGTGTTGTACGATGGTTTCAGCAAAGAAAAAAGACTGCCTGAAAGTGATTTACTGTCAAGCTGAATTATATCCGGATTCTGTTCAAAATCATTCAATCAAATAGATCCCGAATAAACTCAGCAAGACAACATTTCAAATTTCAGACAGCCTCCTACATAGTTTTGGTGGTCTGAGGGATCCTAGTCCCTAAGATTTTTATCGGTATGCCCACTGTCGTACAAGCCCTGAAGCGCAACTACCTTGTTGTTTTCCGAAAGGAAACGAATTCGGAAGGTCTCAAGTCCTTTCAGCATGAATTCATGATCGCTGAACGGAAAAAGTTCGTATTTGGGGTTGGTGCCCCTCTGATAGTACAACTTACCGTTTTCGAAGGATACGTTTCTCGGGCCATAGGATCCAGCGAATTTTTTCAGGGCGCTGGCTTCAAGGGTTACAGGATTGTTCCTCACCTTTAACTCTGCCAAGGGCCATTCGTAGAATGCTTCCAGGTCTTTGTCGGTGTTGGTTTCCTTGAGTTTTTCCAGTGCTTTTATATAGGCTGTGTCCAATGCGTCCATAGAAGGTACTTCGATATGCGGACTCACACCTGTGCCTTCCCAATTGGTATTCGTGATGGGGTTGATGGCGCGTCCGGTTGGGAGCCAAATCGTAAATCTGTCGGTAGCGATCTGAGTTCCCCCGGGATGAGCTCCGCCACCAGTAGTTTCACCCACCAGGGTAGCCCGTTTCATATTTTTCAGGTTGTAGCTGAATTCTTCCGCAGCCGAGAAAGTGCTTCCGCTGGTGAGCACATAGACCGGGGTATCCGGGCTCCGCTTCCCGCTTACGTGCGGCAGGGTCCAGGTTTGCGTATTTCGGTCGGCTGGCCTCCAGTAGAAATTGTTGAGATGTACAGGTTCACTCCCGAAGAGGTAGCTGGAGATCAGTTGTATCATGGCCGGGCTTCCTCCGCCATTGTTCCGAAGATCGATGATGATCGCATCGGCGTTACTGAGGTAGTTCATTGCCGCCACTGCCGTAGGGCCGGCGTATTCAACATTTGAAAAACTGCGCAAGTCGAGGTAGCCCACATTGCCACTCATGATCTTAACTTCCTTGAACCCGAAGTTGTCACGCTTCATACTTTCTATATAGCGGTTCAGAAAGGCAATGCTATCTTCAGGGCTGACGGCTTGCCGCTGCTCCTTAATCTGTTCCGGGGCGAAGGATACACGCAGGTGTTTATCCTTGCTCACCGCCTGAAGATCATCGGTAAGTCTCTGTGCAAATTGGCCGGGGTCGTTAATCGCGTTGTAGTCGCCGTTCTTTAATTTTGTCTTCAGGCTGGCCGACATCTGCTCTGCGATTTCGGGGAAAACGTAGTTGGCATTCAGTTTACTGCTAATGGAGTCGACCACAAGCTGTCGTTCCGAGCCGGTCATTGGTGAATCCTGCCCGTGCATGCGAACAGACCAAAGTATCAGCAGGCTGGCAAGAATCAATGTTAGAGTGTTGTAAATTTTCATGATTTAATTTTTTAGGCAGTTCAATCGAATTTTATTCAAAGTGATTTGTAATTGACGCAGTTCGTTTTTTGATATTCCTTCTAATGATGAATTTCTGTTGTGATGAATGATAGGGGGGAGTATTTTTAGTACGTCCTTTCCTTTTTTTGTTATTTCAAGTTTGTACCGTCTTCGGTCGTTGTCGTTCATGGATCTGTCGAGATAGTTCTTCTTCACCATGGTATTGATCATCCGGGTCATAGATGCATTGTCTCTGAATACCAGTTCGGCGATCTCCTTTTGGGTCATTTCCGGGTATTCATTCAGAAACAATAAAACCAATCCCTGGTCGATGGTCATGTCCGGGATCGCTTCGGAAATGTTCTTCTGGGCGTATTTCCTGTATTCCTTGATCGTACTTTCGATAGCGTGAAAAACAGTTTCCGAAGGGATGGCTAATTTCATTGAGCATTTATTTGAATCAAATATAATTGATATATCAAATATATTGCTAAATTTTAACGTGAATTTTTGAAAAATGTTGTTTGAAGAGTATCGAACGAATTATAATCCGCTCCATTTGATGGATCAGTCAACTTCAATTCGCACGAAGCAACGAGTTCGGCGATAAAATTTAACATCTAATCGAAAAGTAAGAAAAAGATTACAAAATGATAAATATTTGGGTTAAATATGCATTAACGATCATTGTCCCTGTACCTACGAACTTGATCTTTTAAAACCAGTATTATGGAAGCTAAACTAAATTACAGTTTTAAAAGACGGTCCAATTCATATTTGGATTGGTTGTACAATGTGATCAAGTCGGAATACTATTTTAAAACAGATTCCGAATTAATTTCACCCCTGGCAGATTTTAAATCTAAATAATCATTTGTCAGGAATCTCAGACCGGCACGGGAACTTCTACTGAAATCACTCTCCCCTTCGAAGTTGCCAAATTTTTCAACCAGTAACCAGAACGTGACAAAACACCGAAGGTGGTTGTCTGAATGAACAGGACCTGGACTTAGGGATCGGTTTTCCTTACCGGATTACTGAACTGTCCAATTCCAGGGTACAGACTGGAAGCGATATATATTAACCAGCGCAGGGTGAACAAATTGCCAAGGGGAATACATAGTGTCTTTGGATAATTCCTGTTCGAGCATATTCGAATCACAAACGAGCTTACCGACAGTAACAATTAAAATACAAGCGAAACGTGCTAAACGGACAGCCTGGATTTAGACCGCATGGACGAACAACCCATCATCCGTCTTCTCCACTTTCGCAAGGTTATTCTTGGTAAGGTGCTTAATGGATTTGTCCCACTTCTTATTGGAAAGTCCGGATTCGGCTTTTAATTCTACCAGGAAGACCGGTGATTTGGCACGAAGGAGTTCCAGTACGTGCTTCTCTTCATCGTTGAGTGCTACCTGTTTCTTCTCCGGCTTCATCTGCGGGAAGAACAACACTTCCTGTATGGAGGCATTATTGGTAAGGAACATCACAAGACGGTCCATACCGATACCCATCCCGCTGGTAGGCGGCATGCCGTATTCCAGGGCACGGATGAAATCATTGTCGATGAACATCGCCTCATCATCACCTCGATCGGCCAGTTTTAACTGGGCTTCGAAACGCTCCCGCTGGTCGATGGGGTCGTTTAACTCGCTGTAGGCGTTCGCCACTTCCTTTCCGCAAACCATCAACTCGAATCGCTCGGTTAGTTCGGGATCTTCCCTGTGCTCCTTACACAGCGGACTCATCTCCTTGGGGTAATCCGTGATAAAGGTTGGCTGTATGAAATTACCCTCGCACTTCTCACCGAATATCTCGTCTATAAGCTTTCCTTTCCCCATAGAATCGTCTACTTCAACACCCATCCCAACGGCTGCAGCACGCAGCTCACCTTCAGTTTTACCTGATATATCGAACCCGGTATACTGCTTGATCGCATCTCTCATGGTTACTCGTGGATACGGTGCCTTGAAATCGATGGTATGTTCGCCAAAGGTAGCTTGTGTGGTTCCGTTTACGCGGATAGCACAGAATTCCAGCAATTCTTCGCAGAAATCCATCATCCAGTTGTAATCTTTGTAAGCAACATAGATCTCCATGGCCGTGAACTCTGGGTTGTGAGTGCGGTCCATACCCTCGTTCCTGAAGTTCTTAGAGAATTCGTAGACCCCGTCGAACCCGCCTACGATCAGCCTTTTCAGGTATAATTCGTTAGCGATACGCAAGTACAACGGCATGTCCAGCGTATTGTGGTGGGTTACAAAGGGCCGCGCTGCTGCTCCACCGGGTATCGGTTGTAGAATTGGAGTCTCCACTTCGAAATACCCTTTGTCGTTAAAGAAATCGCGCATGGCATTGAAGAGCTTTGTCCTTTTCACAAAGACCTCTTTCACCTGGGGATTAACTACCAGGTCGGCATAACGCTGTCGGTACCTTTGTTCTGGGTCGGTAAATGCGTCGTGTACGTTTCCTTCGGAATCCACCCTTGGTTGTGGCAGGGGTTTCAATGCCTTGGATAGCAATGTGAAGTTCTTCACCATTACTGTTTTCTCACCTACCTGGGTAGTGAACAGCTCTCCTTCGACACCGATGAAATCTCCTATGTCGAGTAGTTTCTTATATACTTCGTTATAATGAGTCTTATCATCACCCTGGCAAATCTCGTCCCGATTGAAATATACCTGTATACGTCCCTCTCCGTCCTGGAGTTCGGCAAAGGAAGCTTTTCCCTGAATACGCCTGGACATCAGCCGGCCGGCTAAGTTGACCTTCTTTCCTTCTTCAAAATTCTGTTTTATTTCCTCTGAAGTAGTATCCACCGGGTACAATGCCGCCGGATAAGGTTCGATGCCAAGTTTTCTCAGTTGGGAAAGTTTTTCCCTTCGTATCAGCTCCAGTTCTGAAAGTTGCATAGGTTCACGTCTTTAGAAACGCCGCGATTCCACGGACGGCACAAAATTAATCTAAATCGAAAAACTATGGGGTATAACTTTCAGAAAAACCCTTCGTCACTCTTTCGCGACCGACATGATGTATTCCATTGACTTGGTGGCTTCTTCGTTTTCGGGATCCACTTCAAGTGCTTTTTTATAGGTGGCGATGGCTTCGGAGTGCTTCCCGTAGACACCCAGGGTATTTGCAAGGCTTAAATACGTGCCTACTTCATCCGGGAACAACATAGTGTTTAACTTGTAAACCGCCAGGCCTTCTTCTTTCCTGTTCGAATAGAACAATACCTTGCCATAGGTATTCAGTTCGTAGCGATTCTTTACAGTAGCTTTAAGATCAGGCAGTATTTTACGTGCTTTTTTCTCAAATTTCTCTGGTTCCGTTTGCTTCAACAGTTCGTCTACCATACTTACTCCTGAATAATTGGGTGTATAGTTTCCATTGATGATCTGACGTATATCTTCTTCCAGGCTTTGTACCGGCCGTTCGGTGATACGATTGACTTCCACACCGTTCTTATAAAAGATGAAGGTAGGTACCCTGTGAATGTTCTTTCCTTCGTCTTCTCCACCCGGACTTTGTTTATAGGTGGCTTTTTCCCGATCGACGGCAACCGCAGTCAGGCGTTCGAGGGGAAAGCCGGAAGCTTCGAGCAATTTGTAAAAACGTGGAACTTCCCGCTTACTGTCGCCGCACCAGGTACCCATAAAGAGTTCGATGGTGTATTCGGAAAGATCCTCCCTGATCTCATTGATCACCGCAGCATCGGGTTCGTATTCGGATCGGTTTTTCAGGAACCAGGAGGCATATCTGCCACCTGAGAGTGCGTCCTGGTTGATCTTGCCCAGTAGCTTCGGACTGCTACCGTCCTTGTTAATTTCCTGGTTGAAGGGTTGCGCGAAGAGCCCACTGCAAAAAATTAGAGCGCATAGAAATAGAGTGATTTTCATGGTCGTTCTTTTAATACTCCGAAGCTTAAGCGCAGGAGTAGATTGATGATTGGGCGAATTTGACCATCATTCAGAAAAAATTGAAAGAAATGCAGGTTGAAAAAAGGGCTAGACCCCCGGTTGAAATTTTCTAAGATGCCGAATACAAAGACTTTACCTCCTCTCGGGAAGTAACCTTAAGTTTTTTGTAAAGATTGTTGATATGTGTTTTGACAGTGCTTACGCTCACGTACATTTCGGCGGCGATCTCCTTGTTGGTCTTATCGGCAAGGATCAGCTCCAGCACTTTTTGTTCCTGGTTAGACAAAACCTTGGACGCATCCGGGATGGCGTTTTTGATCTTTTTCCACTTTCCGAAGAAATACAAATTTGCCAGAACAGACAGCAGCGCAACGGCACACACCAAATAGAACCACCAGGGTAGATTGAGTTCGCTAGCCGACTGAACCAGGTACTGGTCCGCCTTCAATTCTGCCTGGTACTGTTTGGTATAGGAAGTTTCGGGATAGGCAGATTGCAATCGACCGAGGAGAGCTGCGTAATAATCATTTGTTTTCAGGTCTTCGAGATAGTAGGAGTGAAGTATACTTCTTCGGTCGCTAAGGAAACTGTAGATATAAAGCTCTGCCAGGGGTTCATTCAGCTGTTCACCGTATTGCTGAAGTATGCTGAACCATTTTTTCGTATTGAGCTTCCTATTTGCTTCGGAACGATAACTGCTGAAAGCGAACCGCATATCATTCTTAAGAGAATCGATCTTCAAAAAGGCGTTGCTGCGCTCATCGTTGGAAACCACCTTGCAAAAAATCTCATCCTCGAAGGTCATGGGCAGGGACAGTCGGATAGAGTTATTGGCAACAAAAACGATCTCCTTGCTGTTCTCGCAGTGCCCGCTAACGTGTGAAAGGTTAAACTCAACATCCGGACAGGTATCCACGTGGATGCGATACATTCGGTTTTCCTCGGGGAGGTTATTTCCGCGGAATACGAAATATCCCGCCGAATCCGGCCTGGTCTTGGCAAGGATCTGTTCGCTGTACACGCCGGAGATCTTTCGGTAATCCTCCACCATCGAGAGGTAAACCTCGCCACCGATCATGGCTTCATCCACATAGCCTTCGAATTCGAACTGTGCCTGGGTTGTAGCGGTGATCAGTCCGCAGAGAAGTAGTATGAAGTTCCTGAAATTCCTCAACCTCAATTACAATTTAGCCTGTGCGTCCTCTAAAAAACCACGGAATTCGCTATCATCGGGTGCCAGATCAACAGCTTTTTGGAAAGCCTGAACTGCCTCCTCGTAGCGCTCCAGATCCGCCAATCTTTCTCCCAGCCCTGCAAAGGAATTACCGTTTTCAGCAAAGATCATTGTGTTGAGTTTGGCTACCTGGATACCCTCTTCCTGTTTACCTTGCCTGAAAATGGTCTTAGCGTAGGTATTCAGTTCGTAAACATCTCTTGGTTTGCCTTTGAATTCTTCAGCCAGCGCCTCTAGATTGTTTTTGAATTCTTCCGGTCCCATGGTCTGTAAGCGGTTATGGACCTGGTCGGCAGTAACGTAGTAAGGGGTGTAATTTCCACCTAAAATAACCGGAATGTCTTCTTCTATGGTCCGAACCGGGTATTCTATGATTCGGTTTACCTCCTTGCTGTCCTTTTTGAAAATGATCGTGGGCACATGATGGATGTTCTTACCCTTTTCCTCTTCGCCCGGACTGAGTTTGTAATTATCTAATTCGTCGTCTATGGCTACAACCGTAAGCTGGTCCATAGGGAAATCGGCGGCTTCCAGAACTTTGTAAAGGGTAGGGATCTCACGTTGACTGTCTTCACACCAGGTACCCATAAAAACCTCGATCTGGTACCCGGCAAGTTCTTCTTTGAAGCTGTTAACGAGTTCTGTATTCACCTGGTAATCGTCGTAGGCCGGCTGAAACCATTCGATGAAAGCCGGTTTCACCAGCTCTTCTTTCTTTATTTTACCCAGAAGTTTATCCTCAACAGGATCGGGAGTGATCTCTTCAGCAGTATAATCCGTTGCCGCATTTTCGTCCTGCTTCTCTTTACAGGAAGAGACCAGGAGGATCACAAGAGATAAAAAAAATAGGGTAGTTCGCATAGAAATAATTTTTTGGTAAATATAACGAGGCAGATTGAGTTATTCAACTGTGTAACAAATGATGTGAAAACCTATCTAATAACCGGATATTAATTGTAATTTCGACTATATGAGCGTTTGGCGCGTATTGCTTTCTATATTGTTTCCCCCATTGGCCGTAATCGATAAGGGATGCGGTTCTGTATTAATTGTGCTGATCCTCACCGTTGCCGGCTGGATTCCGGGCGTGATTGCCGCCTTGATAATTCTGAATAATCCCGATAGGTAGGTTCATCTCTGTTTATTTCTTCAGAAATTCTTCCACTGCCTGCCTGAGTTCTTCAGCTCTCTCAGGATATCGATCTATCCAGTTCTCGGTTTCTTCCGGATTATCCTTCAGGTTGAACAGAATTGGAGTTTCTTTATTATGAATGTATTTGAACTGGCCGTCGAAGACGGATTTAAAGTCTTTCATCTCACTGAATGCTAACCCGTTTCCGTTGAATCTACCTTTCTTCTTCAATAAGGGCAGCAGGCTGTTTCCCTGTTTTACCTTCAGTATACTATCATGAACGTTGGCCATGGCCATGGCCGTTTTACCCAGGTCGAGCAATTCCACCGTGGTTTCTTCGATCCTGGGCTCAAATTCCTTCGGATACCATATGATGAGCGCTGCATCGAGAACCTCCTGGAACAAGGTGTTTTTGCCAAGTAGTCCGTGATCGCCTGTCATGATCCCGTGATCCGAGAAAAATACTATCGCGGTATTATCCTTATAACGCGAAGACTTTATATATTCCACGATCCGCCCCACCTGCTCATCTACATAGGAGATACTGGCCATATATTGTCTGCGATAGACAGCGATTCTAATACTGTCATATACCGTATTCGGTGAACTTTTCATCTTCGCCGGAATAGTGAAATTCTCGCAATCGGCCGGAATTATCGCAGGCATCTGGCTGATCCAGAACTTGTCGTAGTAACTCCTTGGTACGTCGAATGGACGATGTGGTCCTGAATAGTTCAACCACATGAAAAAGGGTTTTTCCGATTTGTATTCCGAAAGTTCTGAGATTGCATAGGTCGTAAAATGCCCATCCATATAATCGGTGTTCGGATCCAGGCTAGTGTTCGTCCTACCTCCCTCTTTAGCGAAGGTTTCAAGCAATCCTTTTTCATCCAGGTAATCTGCGTAAGAAAATTTTCCGGTTTCCCAGGGTTGGCCCGGCTTCAGCCTTTCCTGAACGATATGTATCATCATTGACCTGCCATACGACTGATACACCGAATCAAAACCCATTTGCTGCTGTATGGACTTTTCTTTCAGGTCTATTAAGTTTTTGTGTTTAATACCCCTCCTTGATGGAAGCAGGTGACTCTTTCCTACCCAGAAATTGGTGTATCCTTCTTGCTGAATACTCGATGGGAAAGCCCAGCAATCATGGGGTAGTGATTTCAGATCAAGGTTTTCGTATAGACCAAGCTGATGAGGATACTGGCCGGTGATCAGCGAATTGCGGGAAGGAGTGCACATAACCCCCTGGACGATGGCATTCTTAAAATAGACACCGTTTTTTGCCAGGCTGTCTATATTGGGTGTAATCGCGAACCTGGAACCATTGAACCCGAGATACTTCGCGGTAAGGTCATCAACTTCGACGAACAGGATATTAGGAGGCTCTATTCGTACTGTCCTATCGCTGTCGCAACCCATAATTGCAGCCATTATCGCCAACAGAAGGTTGAATTTCAGAAGGTGGTGAGGTCGCTGTTTCATAATTTGGTTGAAGATACTATAAAATTAGGTTCATTGCTGAATTTCGAACTGCATTTATGAATCATTGAGAAACCGTATTGTTTGGGTATCTTTGTACTTCATTTATCGAACATTAACCTTTGTTAAGATGAAAAAATTACTCCTGATATTGCTTGCGGCAACTTCTTTGATCAGTTGCCAGTTTACCGAAACTATGGTGTTGAATGAGGATGGTACCGGCCGCATGTCGCTTTCTATGGACTTAAGTGAGATGATGGCCTTTAGCGGAGAGATGGGGAAAGATTCCACCATGACCAAACAGGACACGATTATTCACTTCAAGGATATCTTCGAGGAGAAGAAAGACAGTATAGCAAAGCTATCAAGAGAGGAACGGAAACAATTGAAAAAAATGGAGAATTACAAGATTCATATGGTTTCCGATCCGGATGAGAATAAGATGATCATGGATGTGTTTACGGATTTTAAAGATGTGTCTGAAGCGAATGACCTCATGCAGGGATATCAGCAGGCTGAGAGATATATTCCCGGTTCATCTAGCTCCAACAAGGATGAAGACGGTAAAAAAGAGAGCGGATCCGATATCATGAATGTGTCATATTCATTCAAGAACGGGATATTTAAAAGAGATGCGTTTATCGTCGATAAAGAAGAACACCGTCGGCAGGTGGATAGCATGAAACAAGCAGAGGCTTTCATGAGTTCGATGAAATATAAGATCAAGTACACATTCCCGAGGAAAATAAAGAATTCTTCGGCCGAAGATGCAACCTATTCCCTGGATGGAAAGACAATGGAATTAGAGCGCAGCTTCCTGGATTATTTTAAGGATCCCGATGTACTTGATATCGAAGTGGAACTGGAGAACTAAGCAGTGAATAAAGAAATTAAAATCCAGGATCTCGGATTAAAGGATTACAAGGAAACCTGGGATTACCAGGAAGAACTGTTCAGGGAAATCCTGGACATCAAGATCCGAAACCGAAGAGAGGAGCTGGAACTGGAAACGCCTAATCATTTCCTGTTCGTAGAGCATCCTCATGTTTATACGCTAGGGAAGAGTGGCGACTTTTCCAACCTGCTTATCGACGAAAAAAAACTAGCCGAAATCGACGCTACATTTTACAAGATAAATCGGGGAGGAGATATAACGTACCACGGCCCCGGACAAGTTGTGGGGTACCCGATAATCGACCTGGAGAATTTTTTCACCGATATCCACAAATATCTTCGGCTCCTGGAGGAAATGATCATACGAACCCTGGCAGATTATGGACTGAAAGGTGAACGCTCGAAAGGGGAGACAGGGGTCTGGCTTGATGTGGGCTCGCCTTTTGCCCGAAAGATCTGTGCCATGGGTGTTCGTGCAAGTCGTTGGGTTACCATGCATGGATTCGCATTCAATATCAATACGGACCTGGGTTATTTCGACCATATGATCCCGTGTGGGATAAAGGATAAGGCCGTAACTTCCCTGAACGTAGAATTGGGTCGTACAGAAGTTTCAATGGAAGAAGTGAAAGAGAAACTGATCCATCATTTCACCGATTTGTTCAAAGCCAGGGTGTCCGAATACGTTAATTCATAAAAAAAACCGCGACCGTAGCCGCGGTTCTTATTATCTAATCCTTAAACGATGTCAGGATCGCACTGCCTTGCATTTTTCCTTTTTTGTTGTAGTCTACTGTTTTGACCACACCAACACCTTCGGCAACCCATTGCTTGGATGAGCGTTTCTGTCCGCCAAGTCCACCCATGGATTTTACCTCTGTCGTTTGCGTGAGGACATAACAACTGAAGGTGCCGGCAGGAGTCGTTACTTTTTCGGTGTCCAGCACCTTTCTGTCGGTGATCAGTGTACTCATTTCCAGATTCATCCCGGACATATTCATGGTGATCACTATTTCGGCATCCTTGAGTTCCTGACCAATCGAAAGATTATTGGGAAGGTCGAGATTAGTTCCCCTAACTTCATAATCCATTTCACCATAGGCCTGCATCATGGACGAATTCATCAACGATTTGAAATCGATGGATACTACGCCTCCTTCACATGTAGCCTCATATTCGGTGCCCTTCAGTTCATTTCCATCCTTATCGAACAACTTGGTGATCATGGTTGCGATTGTCGCGCTACCATTGTTGCTTACCTCATTTACATGGTATTCCACCATACCCTGGGTCTTGCCCTTGGCATTATACATGGTTAATTGTGAGACCACACCTTCTTTAAAAGGATAGAACTTACTGCAGTCCTGTGATCTCGAAGCTCCGATGCATACAATAGAAAGTATACAGATTGCTATTATTTTTTTCATGATTTTGATCTTTAATGAATTATTGATTTAGTCGCAGATGTATAGATTTAACCCCGTGATCTCTACAGTTCTCACACTTGTAAGACCAAGAAATCTCACGGTAGGTCGCATGGCTTCGGCCATGGCAAGTTTGTTGTTTTCCGAATTCAGAATCTTCCGGGCCTGCTTTTCTATACCTTCTTTCAACTTTGCTTCGAAAAATGCCACGAGAGAAGGTAGAAATGCCTCGGTTGGCCCATTGAGATCGAAGGGCCCCACCAAGTCTACCTTTTCTACATCAAAGGCAATGGAGTTGTCATAGGCTATGGGAACCAGTGTAATCTTAGCCAGCCGCTTTCCTTTCCAATTGATATCCGGAGCCCGGCTGTCCCTGAAACGTTTCATACAACCCCGGCATACACCTTTGATCTCGCTTCCATTTCCTTCAAATTCAACTGTAAGAATAAATTTTCGGGCCTGGTTGTCAAATTCTATCCATTGGTTGATGGATTGAATGTCCTTTACGAAATAGGTCCAGTTATGTCCTGGTTTGTCGATCTTTTTCTCCGGAATTGTAAAAACCTGGGTGTCGTCCATGATCTTCAGGGTAGAGCGGTCCCTGTCCAGGGTAAGTTCGAGGTTTCTCACTACCGTATTTCTCAGGATACCTGTGGCTATTCTGGTACTCATTTGCTTACAGCTTATTTCTGTTCCCACATTATCCGCTATTTCTTCATTTGGCATATTCGGGCCGTTTTGTGCGTTGAGCGCGACAAGTGAGACTATACTCACAATCGCACATATGATCTTTACTGTTTTCATGTTAAAGGGTTTTAGGTTAAAAATTCTTTTTCTGGCGGGGAATTAATAGTGTTGAAAATAGATTTATTCTTTACCAGGAACCACCAGGATCTCTACCCTGCGATTTTTCTGCCTGTTCTCTTCGGAATCGTTTGCGGCTACAGGGCGGTTTTCACCATGTCCCTGGATACTGAAGGTATATCCTTCCTTTAGTTTTTCTTTCAGAAAGTTGCTTACTTCCTTCGCCCGATTTTTAGAGAGCAATAGGTTGCTTTCCGGACTCCCGACATTGTCTGTATGACCCTCTACGATAATGGTTCCCTTGGGAATTTCCATGATCGCTTCTAGCAGCTTTTCAAGTTCCTCGGCGGCATTTTCCTTTAGCTGAAATTCCCCGGTGTCGAAAAGAACTGCACTGTCGATATTTAGACGAAGTGCACCACCAATGGCCGCAATGGCGTCTACATCCGCCCCCGGTACCGTGCTGAAGGTGTCCAGGTCGGTTAGCCGTACATAATTGAAGGTCTCTCCGGGTTTTACGAATGGCCCTATATCAACCATGGCGGTACCACCTTCGATCTTACCTATATCAACCCATTCCTTGCCATCTTTGGAGATCTCAAGTCGGGTGGGCTCGATCTTGCCCATTTCGAATACGTACAGGTCGGGCCCGTTCACATCGGTAAGGGCATTATCGTCAAAGGAAATGGTAAGTACCCCGTTAAGCCCCAGGTTCCCAATTCGCGGATCGGCCAGGCGGAAGGTTTCCAGAGCCATATCCGGTGCGTGCAACACTCCATCAGAATTCGCCCCTTCCGATCCGAGATCATGAGATACCATTGTATCGGCGAACGATAACGGGCCAAACGGGAGGTAAATATACTTTCTCCTGGCATCCACATAAGTAACTCCGGCTTCACCTTCCTCCCCATACCAACCGGGGTTTAGTTTGTAAAATTCCTTTTTAGCCTTATCAGCCTCTGCCATGAACTTCTTTGCGGCTGGTTGCTGACGCTTTTTAAAGTATTCAACCACATCCTTAAAGCTCTGGGAGCAATTCGGATTTTTAAGATAACTCGAGACAGATTCCGATAGTTCGAATTCAAGGGCCTGTTTTGCAGAAGCGGAATTCGAGTGATTTTCAGTTCCCGGGAAGGATTTTAACATATCCAACTCCTTTTCAGTAACATTGAAATATTCCATCAGGATAGGAACTACATTCTCATCCGAGGACACACCAAGTCTGCGCAATGCGGTACCTCCGGTCCGACCTCCTCTGAACATATAATACTCGGTCATGTCTTCAAGGAATCCTCCTGTTTTGTCACCTGTATATTCCCTGATGCGTTGCCGACCGTCTATTTCATAGCCTTTGGAAACCGAAATGGGCGCAATATTCCGTTCTATCAGATCGCGAACCGGTGTGAACAACTCGGGTTTGTCCCGCAGGTAACTTCTAAGATCCGGCAGCTTCAACGTCCATTCGGTGCCCGTATCCTGTATGAGTTGTTCCTCACTCAAATTCGGGTCCTTTTCTAAAATTGCGATTAACTGACTTTCTTCCTCCTGGTTGAGGTCTTCTTTTTTGATATAGATCATATTCTCACCCACATCAAAAACCGACCTGGCCACAGTTTTAGCTTCATCTTCCTCCGCTTCTTCCACTGGATCTTCGGGATCTGTCTCGATCACTTCAATTTCGGGTTCTAGCAGATCGTTCAAAGTAGAATCCGCAACGGGCTGTTCTTCCGAAGAATTCTTACAGGAGAAGATCAAAAGAAGTCCAATACTAATAAATATGTAAGTTCTCATCTTAATCTGCTCTTCTGTAATTCAATGCGGTGAATTCGTAATACATATAGCCGAACCTGTCATACCAGTCGGGAATCCCGTGTTGAGCCTCGCAGTCGTTTAGCATCATAAGCGCATTCTTCTGGTCCTCCAGTAATTCACGATATTTATTGTCGTAAGCGGTTTGCATGTCTTTTACCGATTTCTCTATCTTACGTTTCTCCGATTGCCATGCGAGTCCCGAAACACCATGTACACCGGAAACGTTATCACCAAAAGCAATCGCCCTGTCGGTAAAGGTCTTGGTACAGGTGTAAATGGTCTTCAGACGTTCGAAGGTGTAACGGTTTTGATTGAACACCTCGCGCGCACCTTTGAAGCAGTTGCCGCATTCCTCCGTTTCACAGAAACTGGGAATAGTTGGCATACCTGGGGGTGGAACAGAATTTATACAGTCGCCCAGACCCACATACGAATCGTAAAGGTCACGTACTCGCCTGTAACGCTCGTCGTCCTCGATGATCTCGCCTACATCTCCCAGACGATCCAGGCCTTCATCGATGGTCGCCCCTGCATCATCAAAAAGTTCTTCTCCCAGGTCGCGCAGTTCTTCCAGGTACCTGCGGTTCCTGATGTCTTCATAATCCACTTCAGTAACACCAAGTTCACCCGGAGTTTGTGCCCAACCATTGGTTGGAAGTGAAAGTGACATCATTAATAGCAAAACCGCTGCTTTTTTTCTCGAGAGAACCTTGGCAGCAAGAAATCCTATTACCAGCAGGGCAACACCCAGTGCGATGTACAGGATGGTATTGGACGAACCACCGCCCGATCCTGTAGTTCCTCCGGATGCTTCCTCACCCTTAATATCACTGTCGGTTGCCTTCCGAAAAGCGGATCCAAGGTAGTCCTGGATCACCGGGCTGGCATATACGATAATCGTATAATTGATCTTCTCAGCGCCAGGGTGTACTTTAAACCCGAAATCGCCTTCGGCTCTGAGCTTGAAATTAATGATCCCGTTATTCGCGCTTCCGGTATTCTGACTGGATTCTATATCACCCCAGTTATTTCGAACCAGATCTACCTTAAAATTCGGACTTCCGAAATTGCTGAAGATATACACATCGATAAACTGGAACATATTGCAGCCGGCTACAAAAAAGTGCTGCGGTTTATCGAGCATGGTGGCATTGGCCGCCACCACTGTTGCTCCTTTTACCTTCTTGTCTTCCTTGAGTTGAAGCCTGTGTGGCTTGATCTCTTCATCCAAGGAATAAGGTTGGGCAGTACTTAGGCTAATTCCTGCAAAAAGACAAGCCAGGACTAAATAAATACGGTACGTTTTCATGTTTATTTTCTTTTTAGGTTAGGAGGAATACTATCGTTTGTCGATTCGATAATCGCTTCATTTTCATTCCTGGCATTCTTGCGTTTTCTGCGTTTCTCTTTCTTCGGGGCATCGATCACACTGTCCAGGACCCTGTCTGTCGATTTTCGTGTTTCGCGTTCGACGCGTCTTTCTACGGTGCGCTCAACAGCGCGTTCGGCTTTTTTGCCAAGTTTCTTCAAAATTTGTGCATCGGCTTGTGAAGCAGTGAACACAAACAGCAGAAGGAGTATGATTCGTGTTGTTTTCATGACGGTGGGTTTTTAGATTATTTCTTTCTGAATGTTGTTTGCTTTATGATCTTGTTCTTGTGCGTGATCTTCAGGGTATATATTCCCTCTGCGAGGTGATTTATGTTGAGATAGATCTGTTTAAATGGTTCCAGCTCGACATTCCCTTGATAGACATTACGCTTCTTATTCATTGGGGGAATCAATTTCAAGATCAAATCTAGCCCTTGCCGGGTATGAATACTTGGAATGATGTAACTATCACTATGACATATGTAACATCAGGTGAAAGACCAGTATTTATAGGGCTTTAGAAGTATATTCAGGAGGAAAAATAATCGGAAGGAGATGCGCCGAATTCCTGTTTGAAGCACTTGGTGAAATAGGAAGGGTCGTTAAATCCCACCGTGTAACCTATCTCCGAAATCGTCGCCTTCTTATCCTTCAGCAGGCTGTAGGCGAGTTTCAATCGCTGGGATCGCAAGAACTCGCTGGTGGACTGACCGGTGATCGCCTTGAGTTTCCTGTGAAGCTGCATTCGGCTCATTCCCATTTCTGAACTGAATCGCTCCGCGCTGAAATCTGTTTCGGTGAGATTATCGTCCAGAACCTTCCGTAATCGTTCCAAAAATTGCTCATCGGCAGAGGAGATCGAGATATCTTTGGGCCTGAGCAGGACTTCCTGGGAGAAGCGCGATTGTAATTTGCGCCTGTTCTCGATGAGGTTTTCCACCGTGGCTTTGAGCAGTTGCGCATTAAATGGCTTGGTAACGTAGGCGTCGGCCCCGCTTTGTGTACCGGTGAGTTTGTCCTCGTCATCCGATTTGGCCGTGAGTAAAACCACGGGTATGTGGGAAGTGATCTCGTTTTCCTTCAATGCTTTCGTAAATTCGAACCCATCCATTTCGGGCATCATGACATCGCTGATCACTATATCCGGGATCTCGTTCACCGATAGTTCGATCGCTTCTTTACCGGTTGCCGCTGTTTGAACCTGGTACACCGATTCAAATATAGAAGCGACATAATTGCGTATTTCAGCATTATCATCGGCGATCATGAGTACAGGAGCGTCTTCTACATTGCCGATGAGAGGTTCCAGGATTTCTTCGGAAGGAACCTCGTCCATTGTTTCCAGTTTCCGAATCTCCGTGGAAAGTATTTCATCTTTAGAATAATAGTTCTTTTCAACAGGTATACGAACTATGAAATTCGTGCCTTGCTGCTCGGAACTTTCAACCGAAAGCGTTCCCTTGTGCAACTCTACCAATTCCTTGGTAAGTGCGAGGCCGATTCCTGTACCGGGGTTTTGTGAATCCGACTGGTAGAAGCGCTCGAAGATCTTTCTCTGTTGTCCTTCGGAAATATAATTGCCGGTATTGTGAATACTCAGGTGGTAATGCCCGTCCTGTCGGCTTCCCGTGACAGTGATCTTCCCACCCTCGTCGGTATATTTGATCGCATTGCCCAGCAGGTTGAACAGTACTTTTTCCATAGCATCACGGTCGAACCAATCGGTCTCCGAATACTCCTGCAGGTCGCTTTCCAGTTCAAGGTTCTTTTCCTTGCTCCCGAACGAGAATGCTCCAACCTGGGCACCGACAAACCTGGAAAGATTTGCGGGCTGAACCCTTAGATCGAGGTTCCCGCTTTCAAGTTTCGACAAGGCCAGTAGTTGTTCCACCAGAGATTCGAGTCGCTGGGTATTGGTCCTGGCTACCATAAGGTTATGTCGTTCATTCTTATCCAGTGATGCCGAATTCAATTGATCTTCTACCGGCCCCTTGATAAGTGTGAGAGGAGTGCGGAACTCGTGAGAGATATTTGCAAAGAAGGTCGATTTTGCCTTGTCCAGTTCTCGTAATTTTTGTGTGGTCTTTAGACGGTTTCTGTACTGAAAGAAGAAGAAAAGCCCAAGCAATGTCATCAGTGCGATTCCACCCAACAACAGGTTGCGTTGATTCTTCTTTTGTTCGATAACCAACTGGTTTTGCGACGTCAGTAACTCAATTTCCCGGTCCCTGCTTTCGGTTTGATAAATAGCCTCGATCTCTTTTATCTTTTCTGAACTTTGTATGGCCAGAAGCGAGTCCTTCAGTTTGGTGGCCCTGTCCTTATACAGGTATGCGTTCCTGAAATCACTGTTCTGGAAATATGCTTCGGAAAGCAGATCCAGTGTTTCCTGTTGAACCTGGCTGTTCTGGGAGGTTACGTTGAGGGTCTCTACCTCTTTCAGATACCTTATCGCGGCGCCGGACTGGTTCCTGTAAAGAGATAACTTGGCAAGTTCCAGGGCATTCAGGGACGCTTCGTACACACGGTTGTTTCGCTTGTGAATTTCGAAACCTTCGTTGAAGTACTTCTCTGCATCGGCAAAGTCTCTTTGTGCAACCTTCAATTGCCCCATATAGGTACTTAATTCACCTACGGTTCGCTCATCATTCAGCCCAGAAAAAAAAGTATAGCTTGTACTGAGCAAACTATCTGCTTTGGCCAGATCATTTTTGTAAAGATAGACCTGCCCCAGGTTAATATTCGTGGTATTCAGCAGGTATACGGCATTCGGACCTAATTTCTCGAACTCCGAATTGGCACGCAGGTAATAGGCCTCCGAAGCATCAAAATCTTTAAGATCAAGGTAAATATTACCAAGGTTCTGATAGGCCGCGGCGATGACATCCGGACGCAGTGCTTCGATCTTGTGAACCGAATCCACAACAAGCAGCTTCTTGATGGCCTCATCGAGTTTGTTCTGCCTGGCATAGGCCGTAGCAAGAGCGGTATGCGAATCGGCAAAGATCATATTGTTCGGGTCGTCGTAGGTGAGGGTAGTGGCTATGGCTTTTTCACAAGCTTCAACAGATTCGTCCATCATTCCCATTAAGTAATAAGTACGACAAAGACTGTTATACGCCCTCGCTTCACCGATGGGGTATTCTATTTCCTGTGCCAGTGCAAGCGCACTTTTGAAGTAAACTATGGCCGAATCGTTCTGTTGAAGCCGTTTAAAGCATTGCCCGATGAGGTAATTTGCATCAATAATGCCGGGGCCGTATTTCAGTTCACTTGTAAGTTTTTTGATCTTCCGTGAATAGCTGAAGGCACTATCGGGATACGGATTGACGTTTTGAGCCATTTTGATCCTCCAGTCGGCAATAGTGATGGAATCTTCGGTCGAGATGGTCATGACATAGGAAACCTCTTCCTGTGCAAGCAGGAATGAGGGGATCAGGAAGCACAGAACCAGTAGAATTCTTGCCATAGTCAGGTTGCTCGATTACTAAAGATAAGTAATTAATCGCAAACGGTTACGGCTACTGAAGCTCGTACAGAATGATCTCGTTATCTTCTCCTTTTACCAGTAAATTCATACTTCGGGAACGGCCGAGATTGTCGAGACAGGCCTTTGACGAACCGTAGATCGGGAAGCCATCAATGGCGTCCCCTACATTGGAGAACAGGTAGACCTTCTTTTCCTGGGTTTCGGTGATAGTGATATAGGTGTTGCCATTAATCCTGAAAATACCGGGTTGAGTGTAGATGCCGAACGGCAGTTCCACAAGCTTTCCATTGATCCGAAGCAGGTTGTCGTCCAGCGTGGCCTTGGTGTTGTGATCAATTCCGAAGGAATAACTTTCGGATACATCCAGGTTCCTGGTGCTCACCTTGCCCCCCTGACTTATACTTTCCTTGGTCTTTTCCGAAGTAATCACAACGAATTGCGAATCCTCTTCAGCAATTGGTATATCCGAAAACTTGAATCGCTTGCTCACCTGTATCCTTGGTTTACCCACCCTGCTCAGTATATTCAGTTTGCCACTCTCTTCAGCAACTAAAACATAATCCTTGTTTCCCATACGAATATGTTGCACTGGTAAAACAATGGTCGAACCGGCACTATCAAAGCCAAACCCTTTTACGATCTTCCCATTATTATCGTACAACAACACCTCCTTGTCCTGTACTATGGCGAATCGATACTTTCGGTTATTGTCGTAATCAAAAACCGCAAGTGGCTGTGTGATCTCGTCTTTGAAATTTATAGGGAAGGGTGCAACGTCCTTACCGTTCCTGTCGATCACATATAATTTATTTTTGGTGGTGAAGGCAAGCTGTTTCTTCCCGTTCCGAAGTATATCAACTTCGTGAACCTCACCCAGGACCGGATCCCGAAGATCGCGTTTCCACAATGTTTTTCCGTTTGAGGATAGCAGGTGGATGGTGTTGGACATATCCTGCACAACGATATCCTTACCTCCCGTGCGATGATTACTGAAAAACTGTGGCTCTCCAAGGATGTTGCCGTTCATTTTCTTGCTGAAGAGCTGAGCCACGCCTCCCGCCATTTTCGTGGATTGT
>JAUIIU010000042.1 GCA_030431695.1 Bacteroidia bacterium
AACAGCATCGAGGAAATCCATGGTCACATCAGGCATGGCCCCGTAGCTGGAAGGTAGGAAGTGCAGGAATTTGTTCAACGCATAAACTATCAGGAACAAGCCCAGTACTACACGTAGAATTGAATAGAAGGAGTTGTTTGATTTCATGGTCTTGTATTTTAGGTTTTTATGAAACAAGCTAAGTCCGGGCCAATACTAGCGCAGCTGTAACTTATTAGTTTTTCGGGTGTTAAATTAATCCATACCATCATTACCTCACATGATATATGTCATAAGTGGATATAATGGTAAATTTCTGTATTTCAGTATGTGTTCACGATTCAGAAATAAAAAACCCCACACAAGGGAGGGGCGTAATCCAGTTGAAATGCAATACTTTTATGGGTCGGGAAAATATCATCAGCAACAATCATCATTAAGCTGAATATCCTGGTCCAGGAATCGCATCATAAGTTCTTTCATCTTTTCCCAGTTTTCCGTGTCGATACAGTAGCAAACACTGGTACCTTCAACATTTCCTTTTATCAACCCGAGGTTTCGCAGTTCTTTGAGGTGCTGAGAGATCGTAGGTTGTGCCAGTCCGATATCGTCTACCAGGTCACCGCAGTAGCAGGAATTCATCGAAAAAAGTCGTTGCAGGATCGCTATCCTGGCGGGATGACCTAAGGCTTTGGCGATAACTGCCAGTTCGTTCTGCACCTCCGTGAATATCTCCGTTTTTGTAACACCCATTGATAATACTTAATTAATTGTAATATTACGATTAATTGTTGATATTTCAGTACTTCCGGTAGATTATTTTCCTAATAAGCACAGCCTGAAGCACCTTCAGAAAATTATATCTATCCCTGGGTAGAGATCTGACTTCCTATTTATGTGAGGACTATTTATGATAACCACTCGAGTCAAGAAATTCTAATGGAGATTCCATAACCAATATTTGCTGAAGCGCTGCGGATTTATCTTCAGCCTGTGTAAAATACGCTTTACAGATCTCATACCCGATCACATATCCGAGCAACTGTGGTGTTTCCGGATCATTTACCGATTCCCATAGCCAAAAATCCGTCGCTTGTTCCGAAAGGTCCTTCTTGAATTTCGATCGCAACTCATTTTCGTGTTCCCTGTAATAAGCAAGGGCTTTACTTTGTGTGATCTCACCGAGAACAAGGGAGGTGATGAATTCTGCACCTCCCTCACGGAGACAAAGCCCCAGCATATTGTCCTTTTCGGAATAAAGTGCCCCATATTTTTGTGGCCCCATGGTCTTAGCCTGTTGGAAATGAGCTAATTCGTGAACCATTAATTTCTTCAGTTTTAAATTGTCGTCGAGGATCCTCGTGATCGTAACCAGTTGACCTGCCCTTGAAGCCTGTGCTATTCCGCAGTTCGCACCAACAAGTAAATAGGTAGGTGGATACATTGCATCCGGAACCACTTTATGAAACTCCTTCATGGTCTGGGTATATTCTGTCTTGATCGAAGGGATATTCTCGAGAAATTCCGAAATTCTTCCATATCGTTCCGGGTCTTTTGAAATTGCACTTTTCAGTGCTTCCGGTGTGAGACTATGCCTTGTGATATATTCCTTCAGTCCTGCTGATCCGCGATCGAAATAGTAGGTTTTCAGCATGGATAACGTATCCGAACCCTTTTCCAGCATACCAAAGGCTTCTGTAAAATGCTCGATATCTGTATAGATCAGCTGGGCCTTTTCGGGTTCTGCAGGATAATTGGGTTGTGAATGTATGGGAAGGCAAAAACAGACCAGTACAATAATGGCCGCACAAATTCTCTTGCTTATGAATCTCATGGTGGGTTATTTAACCTTTAGACGAGCAACTACGGAATCACGTTACAAATCTCAATTTTTACACACATAAGAACAACTGGTTCGTGGTTTGGAACCCTACTATCTTTAAACCGTTCATTCGTTAATCCATGATGATCCTTAATACCCGACACTTACAGCGAGGGCTATAAACCCTAAAGCAAGGATCATACTAACAATAAAAAGCCTGAGTACAAATTTGAACCACTTTTCAAAAGACACTTTGGCCAGTCCGAGCATGGCCATCAGCACACCGTTGGTAGGAATTATCATATTGGACAGTCCGTCTCCCAGGATATAGGCCAGGACCGCAGTTTGCCTGGATATCCCCAGAATATCGGACATAGGAGTCATCAAAGGCATTGAAACCAGTGCCTGCCCAGAAGCAGACGGTATAAAGAAGTTAAGTGCTGTTTGGAAGAACAACATACCTTCTGCAGCTGCAACTTTGGGCATTTCCATTAAAGTACTGCTGGCGTGGTGTAGCAGGGTATCTATTATCATGCCTTCCTGCAAGACCACGGATATCCCCCTGGCGACCCCAACAACAAGGGCCGGAACGATCATGATCCTCAACCCGTTTATAAACGCTTCCATCGTCTCATCACCACTCATACCTGAGATAAAACTGATTAGAATAATGATCCCTATGAAGCATGCGCTCATCTCTATCAGCCCCCAGCCTATAGTTTGTACGGCGGTTAGAATAGCAGCAAACGCCAGTACAAAAAACACAAGGATAAGAACATGTTTTCGCTCTAACTTTGTCTTTTGAAAGTCTCCGAACTCCACAAGGTCGAAAGCGTCATTCGGCATCAAACTTTTCGATCGATCCCTCTTTACCCTGTCTCCATATCGCATAATGAAATAAAAACCTAGCAAGGCGTAGACCACATACAGAACGAGTCGTAACCCAATACCGGAACCTATGGGCAGTTCAGCTATTATTTGAGCAATTTGGACAGTGAACGGATTGGTCACCCCTGTACTCCATCCCAGCCATACGGGAAGTGTGAGTAAAGCCAGGCCAAACATCCTATCGTAGCCCATGTGCTTAGACAACAGGAGAAAAACAGGGATCAAAGCGATGGTTTCGGGTCCTATTCCCATGAAAGAAGAACCCGAAAATATGGTCATGTAAATAAGGAAAAACAGGGTTTTTGGTCTTTTTTTGAACTTGTCTATCAAGGCGAAAAGAAATGCATTGATCGCACCTGTATACTGAATAAGCATAAAGACCGCCCCAATGATAAACACGTAAAAAATGAGCACTGCAGAATCACCCAGGCCTTTGGGTATTGCACTTAATACACCAATGGCAGATATGGGTGAGGATTTCCCCTCTACCTCCTCACCCAGTAGGACAGCTTTTGTAGAGTAGTGTTTCGGAACCTCCTCGTAGCTCCCGGGTACAACCACCGTTTGGGTGAGCTTACCATAATCCTTGACAGTTCGCTCAAACTGACCGCTTGGTATAACATAAGTGAGAAGTGAACAAACGACGATTATCCAAAAAAGGAAAATGAATACGTGAGGTACCTTGAATTTTCGCATATCAGAACAGACAAAGCAGTCATTACTTGTTCATAAAAGGCACAAATAGTCTGACTGACAATTGATTAAAAACACCTGAAGATAGAAATAATTTACATAATTCAGAAAATCGACCTTCACACCAAAGACCCGATATGACCCTATATTTGATTATCCTTTGAATAATAATTGTCCGATAATGTCTACTGACCGGCTTTGTATATTTTTCAGATCAATATCTGATACATGACCTTCCTAAAAAAAGCCCTTTTAAAAGATGAGCTTCTCATTCTTATTCCTGGCATTTATTAGATAACACCGCTCGAATTCGCTTGGAAAATTCAAGTATGGTACCGTACAATTCCATTTGCCTTGTGTTTGCCGAAATATATACCAAAGATTCGTTGTACAATCGCTCCTGCATGTCTTCTGAAATGATTGAAAGTGAGTCTATTCCAATGGATTGATAAACATCTTTTTCCATTCCATCCTTGAACCGTCCGTATTTCAATGATGCCTGATTGCCGCCATTGGCAAAATTATCCACATGTCCATAATATAAATCTAGAGCGTTCGCTCCATTTACCATGATGATACTCTTTAGACTCTCCAGATTGTTATAGTAGGTGTTTAACGCTTTTATGACCTCTTTATCGTCGATGATATTTAGTTTCGCGCCGGATTTCAGATCCTCGAACGTTGAGTTATTTGGCCGGAAATCTATATATATTGCTTTGTTCGCCAGCCAGATCTGCTTTCCTACGTCCATTCTCCTGGGGTGCTCATCAAGGAGTAATCGAACGGCTTGATTAGACGCAACCAGCCTTTCCTCAGCACTTTTTAATAATTGAGAAAACTGTTGAAAATCCTGATCTATATCTTCAAGTAACCGGCAATAATATGCAGCTTCCATCCGATTGTTCTTCTTATTTTCATTCCAATTATTTATCTGTAGTGCAATTAAAATTCCAATAACCACAAGGACGATCTCACCTATTGCATACAGGAGGTACTTACTGAATTTGTTATCAGAAATTAATTGTTGACGGATCCTGCGGAAGAATTTGATCATGAGTTAAATGTTAGCTTCTTAAAGTTAGAAATTAGGGTAAACTATATGGCTCAAGAATGAAAATTCTATAAGTTATTCGACGGCATCTATTTTTTAAGCTCCTGATTTATACTGTTCAACACAGTTTCACATTTTTTTATTAGATCCAAACGATAGCCGTTATTTACTTTTTGATAGAAAGCAACGGATGAAATAGCCCTGATAAATAATTTAAACTCTTCGCTATTCTTGTCATTCAGGAAAAAAAAGTCATCTTCATTCAACATCTCCTCAGTCGTGAAAATATCAGAGACCGTCGTGCCAAATTTGATAAAATCTGTATTCGAATCCATATCGGAGGCAACACGGATCATCCAATCACTTATAGATGCCAGAAGTGTCTTGGTATGATCGTACTCGCTGTAAAGCTGAAGAATTTCTTCTTTCAGTTCAGAATTGGATATAAGCCCTATAGTTCCAGAACTTAGCATACTACGATATGTATTGTCGTTAGGTGAAAAAGGCTGATCCAGTAATTGATCCCAGGTAGAACTCATTGTCCGAACCTCTGTTATTGTATCAATTCCACTATACAGATCTACAAGCATTTCCTTTAAATCTTCTCTTAAGCTATCGTTGCGAATTATCACTTTATTAAAGTCAGTAGTATCTTTTACAAGATCACGATGGATTCTTTTTAATAATTCTTTCCCTAAATGTTCATCATTCCTTTCCTGGTTCCAATTATTCACTGCCAAAGCGATCAGAATACCGATGACAACTAATATGATTTCACCAATGGCGTAAAGCAAATACTTACTTATTTTATTTTCAGAAAGCATTTGTTGACGAATCCTGCGGAAGAATTTGATCATAAGGTTGAATGTTAGCTATTTAAAGATACTAAGAATGTATAAATAACATCTCCAAACAAAAAAAGCCTCCTACGACACTTCGACAAGCTCAGTGCATCGCAGGCTCAGGGACCTATGTTTAGCCTGCTCAATAAAAACCTCTGAAAACAAAAAAAGACCATTAGTCACAGGCTAATAATCTTTTCATTGGTCTGTTTTTCAACTTGTTATTTCTGTATAATAATAACAAAAATGACCCAGGTCATTGCTCAGTTCTTTATTCGGTTTTAATTTATTCGACTAATTACCTGCCATTATCTCCTTTAGCCTGTTCTCCGAGTTTTCACACCAATGGCAATTCTGATCCTTACCCAATTCCAGTGCCTTCCTGAAACTAATTTCTGCATTTTCCAAGTTCCCAACTATAAAATATCCCTCCCCCAGCGAGTCATGGAGGTTTCCATCGTCCGGAAACAGTTTGGTGTTAAGTTCAAGCAACGAGATACCCCATTCTGAATCCCCGTTCTCGGATATTTGTTTGAATCCGATCCTGTTCAGCACCGCTTTGTCATTAAATGCATTTCCGGTGCTGTTCTCAATAAAAGCAGGTAGTTGATCTGAACTTTCTGCCGAATGATTCTTCATGAAGTCGAAGACCAATTCGTAGGTATTCTTCGGAACAGTTTTCGGTTGATATTGCGGGTTATCCAACATCCTTAATATTTCCCAGGCTACACTTTCCGATTCCCGGTTTAGCCTACTATTCGAAAGCACAATAATTATCACATTTTCTTCCGGGACCCTTATAAAATCGGCAAAGTAAATTCCATTGCTGCCGTTGTGAGTGACAATTTTTTTGTTCTCCTTTGAATGGAATATAGCCCATCCATAGCCATAAAATGAAGTTTCATCATCATTCTCAGGAACGTGGGCTGTTTCAATAATTTTCCTAGAAGTTTCTGAAAGCACTTTATTTTCTTGCAAAGCCTGGTGCCATGTATACAGATCTTCAACCGTGGAATACAGATCTCCTTTACCTATACTATACCAGTGGTTACCACTCTGTGGCATGTAGTCCGGCGTAATTCCCCAATCCTTCCACTCTCCGCTGGTATAATGGAAATAATAACCGTGTGCGATGTCTGCATTATCGAAATCAAATATATTATAGCCGGTACGATCCATTTCCAACGGTTCCCAAAAGTTCTCTTTCAAGAATGATTCATAAGTTTGATTTGCTATCAGCTCAATGATCGCTGCAAGTATGATGTAGTTCGCATTGGCATAAGTATGTTTTGTCCCGGGTTCATACATCAATCGAGATTCGAAAAACTCATTCAAAAATTCTTCCATTGAGGCCTCATCATATCTGAATCCGCCAGTTCCGGGAGAAATTCCGGAAGTGTGAGTTAATAACTGATGAATTGAAATATACTTCTTATCTAGGGAAGCTTGTTTGAAGAACGAGCCGATATTATCGGTAAGTTTCAGTTTGCCGTTTTCAACCAATTTCAAAATTGCAGCTGCTGTGAATTGTTTCGTGACAGAACCAATATTGTACACTGTTGATGGCTTGCATGCCAATTTTGTCGATCTATTGGCCAAGCCATAACCCTCGGAGATTAATATTTCTCCATCCCGCGCCACCAGTACGGAACTTGAATAGCCATTACGAACACTTTGGCTAAGGTAAGTTTCGATTTTAGTCGCGATTTCTGCATCCTGGGATGGCGAGGTACTTACTTGCGCAATTATAAATTGTGAGGCCAATAAAAGCGCTATAGCGATAAATTGTTCTTTTATGCTCATTGTTTGTTCCTTAAATTATCAATCACCCGGGCGTCCACCCAGAATATATCTACATTCTCATAGTTTTCAGATCCCACATTTCGGCTGAAGAAAAGGTATTTACCATCGGGGGTTACGCTAGCCGAAGCCTCCCAGGCGCTGGTATTAATCCTATCTCCCATATTAATGGCCTCACCCCAGGAACCATCCTGCTGCCTGAAACTGATGTAGATGTCGGAATCCCCGTAACCTTCGTCCCTTTTGGCATCCCAGATCAAATAGGATTCATCGGGAGCAATAAACGGATGGTTCAGTTGAGTTCCGGTATTTACAGCTGCACTCAATGCTTTGGGATCTTCATAGGAACCATCGATCAGCCTTGAATATCGGATCGGGAATTCAGGATCGTTTTCATCATAGGTGTCAAAATAATACGTGCCATTGGCAGCAGCTGAAAGCCGCATGATCCAAAGTTCCTCGAAAGGAGCCTCAAGAGATCTCACCTCAGACCATCCTGTTTCGGTACGTTCCTTGTAGCGCCTGCCAAGGTGCATGGTCTTTCCATCGGGCGAGATGACAGGCTGGCCAACCCTTTTGGATAGCACAGACTCCTCCCACTCATCCTCAGTTCTTTTCAATACGATAAAAGTGGCTTCCGCATACTTCCCCCCCTGGCGTATAAAATAGAACTCTTTCATATCAGGGGTGAATGTTCCACTATACTCATAGTGATCGGTGGAAACGATTCCCGGAGCAAAAGCCTCAGGCTCAACCCCCGGGGGTTTCAGTCCCAGATAAAGACCTTCAGAGAGAGAGGGATCAATATCTTTTGGATCCTTCTCCTGGTTATTACAGGAACCTGTTAGTAGTAAGAACGGCAGTGCCAGAAATGATAATCGGTAAATCATCATACTGTGAAAGATTGGAAATTGTTTTTGCATGTTTAGTTCTCTTAGCGCTTCGAAAATATTCCGTGGAGGAACACTAAGATACAAGAACTTAAATTGGTTCATGATCCAGCACTATATTTGTATTCCACACGCCTGTTTTAGCAGTTTCCTCGACATACTGGAGGAATGTTCCAGGTTTTCTGCCCAGTACTCTTTCAACATCATTCGTAATTACCTGATTCTCCGGATTTGTCAAAACATGGCTGAACAGGTACTCGATCAACCAAACCACATCTTCCGGAATTTGCATTTGCCTCATTCCTTCAACATACTGCTGAAGTGTAATTTCATGAAACTTCAAGGAGCGATCGCTGCTGGTTGAGATCATGCCAATGATATCTTTAAAGGTTATGAGTTCCGGGCCGGTCACTTCAATGATCTCCCCGTTGTAAGTGTCATCCATTAATACAGTGGCCGCTACTTCAGCGATATCATCTGCATCTACAAAAGGTATCAAAACATCAGACATCGGTAAGGCGACTTCGCCCGAAAGGATCGGATCCAGAAAAAAGCTTTCACTCCAATTCTGGTTGAACCAGGAAGCTCTTACAATGGTATAATCCACCCCGGATCCCATCACAATTTTCTCACTAGCCTCAGCTTCGGTCTCTCCTTTACCGGAAAGCAGAACGATCTTTTTAACGCCCATCTCCTTGGCCAGGTACGTTAAGCTCTCCACGGATTCCTTGGCTCCGGGAACCGCCAGATCCGGATAATAGGTAACATACATTCTTTCGATACCTTCAAGGGATCTCACCCATGTATCCTTATTGTCCCAATCAAAGCTGGGTGTTGCACTTCTCGAACCAATTCTTGGCTCGATACCTTTCTTCTGTAATTGTTCTACGACTCGGCGACCTGTTTTTCCGGTTCCACCGATAACTAAAATGTTTGAATTCATAATCATATTGTTTTAAATTAATTTCTAATAAAAGTTGCAATTAGTAATAGTATAAAGGATAGCAAACCGGCAATGGTTCTAATGCTATGTAGCCGATTCCAGGCATCTTCGTAATAACTTCTGAAATCCTGAAGTTCCGGCAGACTTAATTGGCTAATGTCCAGTGCCTCTAATTCATTGTTCAGTGGAACATTTCCAAAGGCCGTCACCCCGAAAGTACCTATCAGGTATACAATGGTCGAAGCGACGACAAACCAAAACACAGGCTTATGACTGTACTGCAAGTAAGTAGTGAGAATCAGTGTGATCAGGCTCCCGAAAAACACTACGAAGAACAGGGGATTCAGGATCTCCCTATTGATATTCTGCATGGTTTCCAGGTAGGTTGAATCGCCTACCTTCTTAGTTCCAAGGATGACCGAAACAGACCAGGCATAGAAAAAGCCTGCAGAAAGTGCGTTCAATAATACAGTAGTGAAAAAAATAGTTGTTTTCATGCTTTTATGTTTTTAGATAAATGATTACCGGAAAAGAACACAGTGAGGTAATACACAACTACGATCACGTAAAATTTCGGGTCACAAAAGAATTCAGAATAAGTTCCTCCGTAAGGAATAATGAACTGGGGAACCGTGATAATGGCATCAAGTAAAGCAGCAATAATGATGTAAATAAGTGCCAATACAGATGGCGCCATCGATCCTTTTCTGTAAAACAGGTACGTTCCTAACCAGGCACTGGGGATAATTCCCATTAGTAGTAAACCATTGGCCTGAAGTTCCGGATCTTCTATAACCGGGAAATAATAAGACAGGAGGTAAATACTAACGCCTAATATCCAAACGAACAGGGCACATACAATGCTGAATAATAAGTTGCTCTTCATAATCATTGGTTTTAATTATGACACAAATCTAGAGCGACTGTGAATCAGCGGCTTATTCAGAAAGAATTATGATTTATTCGAAAAGAACGCTACACCTGACTTGGCCTGTAGCCGAATTTTTTTTCAAAGGCGTTTGAGAAAGAACCTAAACTATCGTAACCCACGGCCCAGGCAGCTTCCTGGATGGTACTTTGTTCGTTCTTAATGAGGTAGTAAGCTTTTTTCAGGCGTTCGTTCTGTAAGTATTTAAAAACCGGAACCCCGAATTGGGCCTTAAACTCTTTTTTCAGTTTATTAGTGTTGGTTCCTATTTGATGGGCCAGTTCTGTAAGCGATGGCGGGTTTTCCAGGTCGGATAGCAATATGTCCTGTGCCAGGTTGATCTTTTCGAGTTGGCTGGAGTCAATTTTTGAGGATTCCTGGGTAGCCAGTTGCCCGAAATAATGTGAAAGCAAGGCGGTCATATGACTTTTATAGAACATCATTTTAATTCCTCCTTCATATGTATTGCTGAAGAATTGGTCTACCAGCGAGTACATTTCGGGGGTCATCTTGAAAACAGGGCCTTCTACATAATGGTCGGTTGGGTGCACCAAGGGGTGTAAGAACTGTTCCAGGTAGTGTCCTTCTCCGTTGGGTAAGTTGTCCAGGTTTCGAACGGTAGTAGCAATAACGAGGCATTGCAATGGTTTTTCGGCTGAGACGTTGTGCTCAAACTCCACTTTTTCGTCAGCATAGAATGAAAGGACCATCCCCTTTGTGTGGTGGAACTCTTTTACTTTTCCATCATATTTAACATTCAGGCCAACATCCCCGGCACCGTAGAAAGCAATGGCGATTACAGGTTCGTCAAAGAAACAGGAATCAACCATGGATTTATCGGTAGAGGCTTCTTCCAATAAAATGGTACAGTCGTTTATGTCTATCATCTCTCGGTTCATCGACTCATTTTCGAAGATCCAATGCTGATCGAATTGTTATTGAATAGACTATAAAGATACGTATTACCCGATTACCACAATTTAGATCAAAATATGGATCTTGTCTTCCTGTTATCACTTTGAAAAAAGCACACCTCTCTCAAGATTACGGTTTTCAAAGGCCTCCTACTTCAATACCTCCGGCGGATACGTAGAATAAAAAACATCCCAAACAAAAAAAGCCTCACCATTTAAGGTAAAGCTTCTCATTGGTAGTACCCAACTTGATTGGGTATCTAAACCACTCGATGCATTTCTGCATCGCAACACAACTTTGTTTCTCGACCTCAGCACGGTGACTGAACTTGTCGAAGTCGCGGTCTGGACGAGACTCGAACTCGCGACCCCCTGCGTGACAGGCAGGTATTCTAACCAACTGAACTACCAGACCAATTTTCTTGTCCGCCTCCGGCGGACCCTGGCAACAGCCAGGCATTGAAGAAATTGCTTTTCAGCGAGGGCAAATATAAGACGATTTTTAGTTGTAGCAAACAATTTTTTGGAAAAACGTGAAGCGTGAATAGTGAGCGGTTAACAGCCGAGGTAATGGAAAAATCTGTAAACTGTTCACCGTTAACTGTTAACCGAACTTCGATCGCTCTACCAAATAGGTCGTCAGTATCTTGTTGAACCCTTCGTTAATATCGGCACGCACATACTTAATACCGTACTGACCGCACTTCAACTGCAACTCGTTGAAATACCTGCTCACAGCCTCTTCGTATGAATGTTTGATGTTATCGGCATATAAATTCACATGCTCACCGGTTTCTACATCGACAAAGCGTTTCGGACGATTACTGAAATCAAACTTGAGCTCTTTTTCTTTATCGTAGGTGTGGAACAAAACCACCTCATGTTTGTTGTACTTCAGGTGTTGCAAGGCCTCGAACAACTTCTGCTCCTCCAAATCGCTCTGGAACATGTCTGTGAACAGGAATACCAGCGATCTGCGTTTCAGCTTTTCAGCTATAAGATGTAAATGAGCATAAGTTCGGGTCTGCTTGGACTTTGTGGGTTGAACAATGATCTCGTTCAGCTTGCCCAGCAACATCTGGTGATGCCGCTCACTCCCCTTTTCCGAAGCATAGAATTCGTACGCATCACTGTAAATACTCATTCCCACCGCATCGCGCTGTCGCTTAAGCAAATTCATCACCGCAGCAGCCGCAAGTACCGAGAAACCAATTTTATTCAGTGAATTGATATTGAACTCCTTGATCTTTGGGTAGTGCATGGAGCTACTGTTATCCATCACCAGGTGACAACGTAAATTGGTCTCCTCCTCGTAACGTTTGGTATACAGCTTATCCGTCTTGGCGTACAGTTTCCAATCGATGTGCTTGGTGCTCTCCCCGGTATTGTAGATCTTGTGTTCCGCGAATTCGGCAGAGAAACCGTGAAACGGACTCTTGTGCAGCCCGGAAATAAACCCTTCCACCACCTGCGTGGCCAATAGTTCCAGGTTCTTGAACCCGGTTATCTCGTTTATTTCTTTCTCTATTTTCATTTTGTCACTTCGAGTGAATCGCCCATGGCGATTTGTATCGAGAAGTCGTTTATTTCTTTTTCAATATGATCTTTGTGTGATCCGTGAACAGTGAGCCGTGAACTGAATTAAATTTTGCTAACGATATAGTTTCTCGTACCTACTAATAGTTTTCTTACTTGTATTATTAATATTTCGAGCTCTTTTGATGGATCGATAAATTTTAAACGAACTGATAATAAGTATTGTGTTTCAAGTTCCGACAAACTTCCCAGACTAATTGAAAGATATTGCAGGAATTCTTTGTTACTTTTTCTTGCAGCGCCTTCTGCAATATTCGAAGGTATTGAAATAGCTGCTCGCCTTATCTGACTTGTCAAACCGAAGGCTTCATTTTTCGGAAACTTTTGACTCACACGGTAAACATTTTCTACTAAAACCATACTCCTTTGCCAAACCGCCATTTCTTTGTGATTCATAACAACTCCTCTAAAAATTAATCACTGGGGAGTTATATAAAATGCTCGAAACTAAAATCTAAATTTTGCCTTCAAATCTGATCACCGTTCACTGCTCACTGTTCACTCAACCACCCCATCAACAATCCCGTACTCCACACTCTCCTCGGCTCCCATCCAGTGATCCCGGTTAAAGTCCTTCATCACCTTCTCAAATTTCTGCCCGCAGTTATCCGCCAGGATCTGCGCACTGAGCTCCTTGGTCTTTAATATCTCCTGGGCTGTGATCTCGATATCACTTGCCGGCCCCCTGGCACCTCCGCTGGGTTGATGGATCATCACCCTGGCGTGTGGCTGGATAAAGCGTCTTCCCTTTTCACCTGCGGAAAGCAATATACTCCCCATAGACGCACAAAGGCCTGTACAAATGGTCGAAACAGGGCTCTTGATCCCCTTGATGGTATCGTACATAGAGAAGCCCGAAGTCACATATCCGCCGGGACTGTTGATATAAAGCCTGATCTCGTCGTGATTCAGGGAATCCAGATACAACAGACGATCCACAACGTGCTTGGCCGATTCATCATCAACCATACCCCAGAGGAATATCTTTCGCTCGTTCAATAATTGGTTATCTATCTGGTCCTGAACCTTGTTTATTTTTTCCATGTTATATTGTTCCTTAAAGATTAAGAGACCCCGTAAATTCCGAGGTCAGTTCGAGTGATTCGCAGATCACTGAGCGGAGTCGAAGTGATGCGAATTGTATCGAGAACTAAGATAAAAAAAGGCCTGGCATAACGCCAAGCCTTTATCAATAATTTAAGTCTTGATCTTAGTTCAAAAGTGAATCGATCGCCTCAGTGTACACATTCTTGGGAGCTACACCAACCTGGCGTCCCACCAATTCACCGTTGTTGAATACCAAAACGGTAGGAATGTTTCTCACTCCATACTTGGCAGCAAACTCCTGGTTCGCATCTACGTCTACCTTCCCAACTACTGCCTTTCCTTCGTATTCTTCACTTATCTGGTCGATGATAGGTCCAACCATTCTACACGGTCCGCACCAGGCCGCCCAAAAGTCAACCATTACAGGCTTGTCACTTTTTAGTACGGTTTCATCAAATGTCGCATCGGTTATTTCTAAAGCCATTTTATTTTGTTTTATGTTACGCAAAAGTAGTCAATTTTTATACCAAACCTTACAGCCATTGTATTAGTTTACACAATGCCAATATTACTTTTTGTTATGCGGGCCCGTGTCGTGAGCTACGCTCTACTTCACGGCCGGGCTATCCGCGCTACACGCCTGCGGCGGGGTAGCTTGTTTCTATCCCTGCCCGACCCACATCTTCCCGGTCCACCATAGGCAGAGAAGAAGGATCAGTTCAATTTATACGTGAGTTCGAGTTCCTTCAACTCCTCCAGCAGTTCTTTGCTTATTGCAACCTTCTGTTTCCTGCTGGGCATGTTCAGTTTTAGTTCTTCCTCGACATCATAAAGTGTGATGTGCAACTGCTTATCCCCCTTGTGCATCTTCAGCAGTTCCTTTAACGCCTCTACCTTATCCTTCTTCACAGCCTGTATAGGTATCTGAAGCGTGAGTTTCTTTGCCTGAAGCCCCATCACATCGTGCAACAATTGTATATTGCTATATTGCAATCTCGGATCTCCTTTCTTGCCGGTCTCGCGGTTCGTCCATCCCTCCCTAACGAATACTCTTGCGTGGATAAAGGAATTTGGGATCAGTAAATGGCGGTATTTCAGATATTCCTCACCAAAGATCCTGAACTCGAAGCTATCGTCATAGTCCTCCACGGTGAAGATCGCCCAACCCTTGCCTGCCTTGCTTTCCCTGTGCTGCACATCGGTCACAACACCTCCGAAGGTGAGTTCCCTGTTGACAAAAGGTTCCAAATCGTTGAAATTACTCACCTTGCAATTGCAGAAATTATCCATTTCCGTCTTAAAATCATCCAGCGGGTGTCCCGAGATATAGATACCCACCACTTCTTTTTCCTGTTTCAGCTTTTTCATGGTACCCCAAGGCTCACAGGGAGGTACTTCAGGTTCAGGGATCTGTACCTCGCTGGCATCCCCGAACAAGCTTACCTGTGCCGAATTCTGTGTTTCCTGGTAACGCGCCGCGTAGCGCAATACCTTTTCGAAGAACATCACCCCATCCCCGTCGGCATGCATATACTGGGCCCTGTGGGTATCGAAACTGTCAAATCCTCCCGCCAACACCAGATTCTCAAAGGCCTTTTTATTGGCGGCACGCAGGTCGATCCGCTTCGCAAGATCAAAGATACTCCTGTACTTTCCGTCCTTCCTGTGTTCCACTATGGTTGCCACAGCATTGCCTCCAACTCCTTTGATGGCCCCCATTCCGAAACGTATGGCTCCCTGATCGTTCACCGTGAACTTGTAAAAAGATTCATTCACATCCGGCCCCAATACTTCAAGCCCCATACGTTTACACTCCTCCATAAAGAAGGTCACCTGCTTGATGTCGTTCATATTATTCGACAGCACCGCGGCCATATATTCGGCCGGGTAATGGGCTTTTAAATAAGCCGTTTGATACGCGATCCAGGCATAGCAGGTGGAATGCGATTTATTGAAAGCATAACTCGCAAAAGCTTCCCAATCTTTCCATATCTTTTCCAGTACCTCCGCATCATGGCCATTTTCAGCTGCCTGCTCGATAAATTTGGGCTTCATCTTATCGAGTACCGCTTTCTGCTTCTTACCCATAGCCTTCCGGAGTACATCGGCCTCACCCTTGGTGAAATTAGCGAGCTTTTGCGACAGCAACATCACCTGCTCCTGGTAGACCGTGATCCCATAGGTCTCTTTCAGGTACTCCTCCATGGCCGGAAGATCGTAGCTGATCTCCTCTTCGCCGTGTTTCCTGCGGATAAAACTCGGGATGTATTCCATCGGACCCGGCCTGTACAGGGCGTTCATGGCGATCAGATCGGCAAAGACCGTCGGTTTAAGGTCTTTCATATGTTTTTGCATCCCCGCCGATTCGTACTGGAAAATCCCAACGGTTTCTCCCCTCTGGAACAACTCGTAGGTCTTCTCGTCATCAAGCGGGAAATTGTCCGGATCCAGTTCGACCCCATGCTTATGCTTCACGATCTTTACGGTATCCTTGATAAGAGTAAGTGTTTTCAGGCCCAGGAAATCCATCTTCAGCAATCCGGCACTTTCCACCACGGCATTATCGAACTGGGTTACATAAAGGTCGGAGTCCTTTGCGGTAGCGATCGGAACATAGTTCGTGATATTATCCGGGGTAATGATCACCCCACAGGCGTGGATCCCTGTATTTCGCACCGACCCTTCCAATACCCTTGCCTGCCTGATGGTCTCGGCTTCCAGGTCCTCTCCTTCAGCAAGATTCAGCAATTCATTCACCTTGGGCATTTCATCACTTCTGAACTTCGAACGCAATTCCTGTTCACTCTTCCCGAAGATCTTGTTCAACTTGGTCATGTTCGGAATGAGCTTCGCGATCCTGTCGGCGTCATTCAGTGGCAGGTCCAGTACTCTTGCAGTATCCCGAATGGACGATTTGGCCGCCATGGTTCCGTAGGTAATGATCTGTGCCACCTGGTTGGACCCGTATTTCTCGATCACGTAGTCCATAACCTTGCTTCGTCCCTCATCGTCGAAGTCGATATCTATATCGGGCATACTCACCCTGTCCGGGTTCAGGAATCGCTCAAAAAGCAGGTCGTATTCAATGGGGTCAATATTTGTGATGCCCAGGCAATACGCAACCGCGCTTCCTGCCGCGGATCCACGTCCCGGACCCACCGAAACTCCCATCTTTCGCGCTTCGGCAATAAAATCCTGTACGATCAGGAAGTAACCAGGGTAACCCGTGTTCGCGATCACTTCCAGTTCAAAATCGAGTCGCTGCCTGATATCCTCCGTGATCTCCTTGTAACGCTTTTCCGCTCCCAAATAAGTGAGATGTCTCAAATAAGCATTCTCTCCACGTTTCCCGCCATCTTCGGTGTCCTTGACGTCATAGAATTCTTCAGGAATATCAAAATTCGGCAGAAGTACATCCCTCGCCAGGGTATAGGATTCGATCTTATCTATGATCTCGGGAATTGTACTTATGGCCTCGGGAAGATCCTCAAACAAGGCCTTCATTTCTTCCTGGGTCTTGAAATAGTATTCCTGGTTCGGAAGGCCGAAACGATATCCGCGACCTCGCCCGATTGGCGTCGCCTGCTTTTCACCATCCTTCACACAAAGGAGGATATCATGTGCATTAGCATCTTCCTTTTGGATATAATACGTATTGTTACACGCAACCAGCTTTATCCCGTGCGCCTGTGCAAGTGAGATCAAGGTATCGTTTACACGGCGCTCGTCTTCCTGTCCGTGTCGCATGATCTCAATATACAGATCATCCCCGAACTGCTCCTTCCACCAAACCAGTGCTTCTTCGGCCTGTTTCTCACCAATGTTCAAAATCTTGGACGGAACTTCCCCGTAAAGGCTGCCGGTTAGCACGATCAGGTCCTCCTTGTATTCCTTAACGATATCCTTGTCGATCCTCGGTACGTAATAAAAACCTTCGGTATAGGCTATCGAGGCCATCTTGGCGAGGTTGTGGTAACCGTTCTTGTTCTTGGCAAGGAATACCACCTGGTAGCCATTGTCCTTATGCGATTTATTGGTATGGTCCTCGCACACAAAGAATTCACATCCAAGTATCGCTTTCAGTGATTTGTCCTGATCTTCTTCGGAAAGAGACTTATTGTAGTCGTTCACGGCCTTCACAAAATGGAAGGCACCCATCATATTTCCGCTATCGGTAAGCGCTACTGCAGGCATCCCGTCCTCGATCGCCGCCTGGACCAGGTCGTGTGTGGAGGAAGTGGACTGTAGAATGGAGAATTGCGAATGATTGTGCAGATGTGCGAAAGCTGTCTCTTTGAGCACCGCGATATTCTCAACGATCTCTTCGGAAGAAACCGTCTGAGTGTCGGCCGATTTCTCCAATTCCAGACGGATCTTATCCGAAGCCGCCTTTAAACTGATATGTTCGAGCCCAACAAGTTCAACCGGTTTCGGATTCACCTCCGAATAACGTAGGTAGTAGTCCGGTTGTACATCAAGCTCTTCGCGCGTAAATACTTCTCTGCGTATCAGTTCCAGGAAACAGCGAGTAGTAGCCTCAACATCGGCGGTGGCGTTATGCGCTTCCGCGAACGGCTGATCGAAGAGGAATTCGTGCAATTCCGTCAGTGTTGGCAATTTGAACTTTCCTCCGCGGCCACCCGGAATCCGGCACAATTCGGCCGTGGTTTCGGTACAGGTGTCCAGTACAGGTTTGGACAACAGCGGGTTCTCTATGCCCAGTCGGTGAAATTCGGCACCAATGATGCTAATATCAAAGTCGACGTTCTGTCCAACCACGAAGCGCGCCTTTTCAAGTGCCGCTACAAACTTTTCCATGACTTCCTCTAGCGGTTCACCGTCCTGTGCGGCGAGTTCGGTGGAAATTCCATGGATCTTTTCGGAATCATACGGAATATTGAAGCCATCGGGAATAACGAGATAATCGTCATTTTCAATCAAGCGACCCATATCGTCGTGCAACTGCCAGGCGATCTGCACACAACGCGGCCAGTTGTCGCTATCACTTAAGGGAGCATCGTATCTTTTGGGAAGCCCTGTGGTTTCCGTATCGAATATTAAAAACATGGGTTTGGATAAAGTTCAACAGCGATCTGTCTGCCTGAGAGAATCGCCTTGGTAAAAATAGGGTTTTAAGTGCTGAACCAAAAGTGAAGTTACCAACAGATTAAAGCACTTATAAACAAAAAACCGGGCTCGAGGCCCGGTTTTAAATATATGCGTTAATGACTTAAAAATCTACCCTTGTCTCACCATTGGTAATCGAATAACTCTCTGTATCAAATCGAAAGAAGAACAATCCTCTGTTCGGGTTGATGAAGTTAACTGTGATCACACCATCCTGGGCCACCTCAACAAGATCACCTACGGTAATTGATGCGTCGAAGCCCGGGGTTCCTATGGGGTAATTGCCAGATTCAGAATTCTGAGGTACACGTATAGTAATATTTACATCATCTACGAAACCATTGATGGTGATCACACCACCTGTTATATCTGCTGCCACTACTTCGGTCTCGAATGGATCTCCATCCAGAATAGCGTTCATATAGCCGTCGGACACATCGCCATCTATTCCACCAAGGGTATAGTTCACCTGGTGAAATACACCTCTCTGCACGTAGATGGTATCAACTCCGGGATTGACTGCACTTAAACTGAATGTTCCCGTTACATAGCCACAACTGGCACAATGCTCAGTAATAGTGATCCTCCCTTCACCAAATGGAGATGTCTGGTACTCACTGCCGTCGAAATCGGTAAAATAAGCGAAATTGGGTTGCTCCTCTCCCACCATATATACTCCAGGGCCGGGACCGGTCACATTCAAAGTAAGTTCGCGATCCTGGTCGGATCCTTTAAGAGAGATGGAACCATTATCATTCACCTGGCCTCTGATATCTATCGCCTTGAAGAAAAGGCTGTCGATCTGTGCCTGGATAGCTGGGCTATTATTCTCAATGTCTTCAGTACAACTGGTAAAGAGTAAAGACATAACGAATAAGGCGAATAGTACTCGTTTCATAGTAATTTGGGTATAGGTTTGTGACAAATATAAAAGAAAAGTTTAATCTTTTGTATTTCAACTAATAAATATAGTATCTTTGCCGTCCTTAATTATAACCGGGGTCGAGTACCTCACAATTTAATTATTTATGCCTGTTAAAATCAGATTACAGAGACACGGTAAAAAAGGAAAACCTTTTTACTGGATCGTAGCGGCCGATGGTCGTGCAAAGAGAGATGGTAAATATCTCGAAAAACTTGGGACTTATAACCCCAACCTTAACCCTGCGGAGATCAACCTGGATGTTGATGGTGCCGTAAAATGGCTTCACAACGGAGCTCAGCCTACAGATACTGCAAGGGCTATCCTTTCTTATAAAGGGGTTATGCTGAAAAAACACCTTCAGGAAGGTGTTCGTAAAGGAGCACTTACCGAAGAACAAGCTGAGACAAAGTTCAACGCATGGCTGGAAGAAAAAGCAAAAGCTATTGAAGCCAAACGCACCAAATTGAAGGATGCCAAAGCTGCAGCCAAAGCGGAAGCACTGGCTGCTGAAAAAGCAGTGAACGAAGCACGTGTGGCCGAAGCAGTTGAAGAGGAAGCGGAAGTTGCCGAAGAAGCTGCAGTAGCGGCCGAGGAAGGTGCTGAAGCTACAGCAGAAGCAACGGAAGAAGCTGCCAAAGAAGAGGAATAAGCTGCACGCGATGCAAAAGAAGGATTGTTTCTTCGTTGGCAAAATCGTAAAAAAATACAGCTTTAAGGGCGAATTACTGGTAAAACTTGACAGTGACGAGCCCGAACAATTTTTAGAAATGGAATCGGTTTTTGTGGAAAAGCACAAAAATTTGATTCCATTTTTTATTGAGTCCGTTTCCCTCCACAAAAGCGCTCTTCTAAGGGTTAAATTTGAAGATATCACTTCGGAAGAAGCCGCGGACGGACTACTGGGAAGCGAACTCTACCTGCCCCTCGACCTGTTGCCCGAGTTAAGCGGAAACAATTTCTACTATCACGAGATCATTGGGTTTACCATAATTGATGAGTCCTTCGGCAAGGTTGGCTCTGTAAAAAGTGTCAATGATACCACGGCCCAGGCCCTTTTTGTGATCGACAGGGATGGAACCGAAATTTTGATACCTGTTTCAGACGACATCATTCAAAATGTCAACCGGAAGGACAAAACCATTACTATACAGGCTCCTGAAGGTCTGATCGACCTATATCTCGAATGAGCTCGACTTTCCAGTTCAAGCAATTTATAGTTGAACAGGATCGCTGCGCCATGAAAATCGGCACAGACGGGGTACTCCTGGGTGCATGGACCTCCCTGGATAACGACCCGGATAGCATCCTGGACATCGGAAGTGGTACCGGTGTGATCTCGCTACAACTTGCCCAGCGCAGTAACGCACAGACCATAGATGCCATAGAACTTGACCCGGATGCCTTCGAACAGTGTACAGAAAATTTTGAGGCCTCACCATGGAATGACCGCCTGTTCTGCTATCATGCGTCAGTCCAGGAGTTCACGGCGGAAATGGACCTGAAATACGACCTAATCGTTTCCAATCCGCCCTTTTATACCGATAACTACAAAACAGAGGACCCTGCGCGGGACCTGGCCAGGTTCACAGACACCCTTCCTTTCGAGCATTTGTTTCTTTGTGCGATCCAGCTGCTTGCCCTGGGAGGGATCTTCTCGGTGATCATTCCGAAGAAAGAACAACAAAATATAGAATCTATCGCGAGCCGACATTCCCTGTTTCCCGGGAGAATATGCGAAGTACGCGGTACGCCAGACTCCCCTATAAAAAGGGTGCTGATGGAGTTCAGTAGGGAGAAGTTCAGGTCGCCGGTGCACGAACAACTCACCATCGAGAACGGTCGCCACGACTATACCGATTCGTACATCGCCCTCGTAAAGGATTTTTATTTGAAAATGTAGGACAATCCCTTTGCGGTTTTTACCTTTGCACAACAAATTTTGTTTGCATGAAACCCGACCTGTTTGAATCCCCCGATTATTATAATCTTGACGATCTCTTAACTGAAGAACACAAACTTATCAGAAGTGCTGCCCGCGATTGGGTTAAACGCGATGTTTCACCGATCATCGAAGAAGCAGCCCAAAACGCGGAATTCCCGAAATCCATCATACCGGGACTGGCTGAGATAGGTGCGTTTGGTCCCTATATTCCTGAAGAATACGGCGGTGCCGGACTGGACCAGATCTCTTATGGGATCATTATGCAGGAGATCGAGCGCGGCGACAGCGGTGTTCGTTCCACAGCATCAGTACAATCCTCCCTCGTAATGTACCCGATCTGGAAGTACGGAAGCGAGGAGCAACGAAAGAAATACCTGCCAAAACTGGCAACGGGAGAGTGGATGGGGTCCTTCGGACTTACAGAACCCGATTTCGGAAGTAATCCCGGCGGAATGGTTACCAATTTCAAGGATAAGGGCGATCACTACCTTCTGAACGGGGCCAAATTATGGATCTCGAACTCACCTTTCTGTGATGTTGCCGTGGTTTGGGCAAAGAATGAGGAAGGGCGTATTCACGGCCTGATCGTGGAGCGTGGCATGGAAGGTTTCAGCACTCCCGAGACCCATAACAAATGGTCACTTCGTGCTTCGGCTACCGGAGAGCTCATCTTCCAGGATGTTAAAGTTCCGAAGGAAAACCTACTACCCAACAAATCCGGACTTGGAGCTCCTCTCGGCTGCCTGGATTCAGCTCGATTCGGAATCGCCTGGGGTGCGATCGGTGCGGCTATGGACTGCTACGACACTGCCCTGCGATATGCCAAGGAACGTGTACAGTTTGGGAAACCGATCGCGGCCTTCCAGCTTCAGCAGAAAAAACTGGCCGAAATGATCACCGAGATCACAAAGGCCCAATTACTCGCCTTCCGTTTAGGACAGCTGAAAAACGAAGATCGCGCCACTTCAGCCCAAATCTCCATGGCAAAAAGAAACAATGTCGATATGGCCATCCGCATCGCAAGGGAAGCCCGTCAAATTCTGGGTGGTATGGGTATCACCGGGGAATACAGCATAATGCGCCATATGATGAACCTGGAAAGTGTTATCACTTACGAAGGAACCCACGATATCCACCTGCTCATTACAGGGCTGGACATCACAGGCCACAACGCCTTCAAATAAGAATTTTCAATTTACCGGAAAAGGCCCAAAAACGGGGCCTTTTTTGTATTTGCTGAAGCCGATTCAAATTGTATCTTTAGGCAAAAAGCAGATGTCTTCCCGATCACGATTTTCACGAGCGTATAGAGCCGCGAGGCACATTTCCTTCGACGACAGCTCAAAGTTTATCATTTTCAGTGATTGTCACAGGGGCGATAACAGCTTTGCAGATGATTTCGCTAACAACCGGAACACTTACTTCCACGCACTTCAGTTCTATTACGACAACGGCTTCACCTACTGTGAATTAGGCGACGGGGACGAACTATGGGAAAACCTGGAGTTCAAATCCATCCTGGAAGCCCACAAGAATGTGTATACTCTGATGATGAAGTTTTACGAGGAATGCCGACTCTACCGCTTACTCGGAAATCACGACATGGTATACAAAAACCCACGATATGTAGAGAAGAACCTCCACAGCTATTTCAATAAAGTGACCAATGAGGACGTTCCTCTTTTCCCCGGGATAGAGTTCTCCGAAGGACTTATCCTGGAACACGAAACCACGGGGCAGGAGATCTTCATGATTCATGGACACCAGGCGGATTTCATGAATTACGTGGGTTGGAAGTTCAATCGTTTTATGGTGAGGGCTTTATGGCGACAATTACAGATCTTTGGTATCGGTGACCCAACCAGCCCTGCAAAGAATTACCGCGAACTCAAGAAAGTAGAACGGCGTACCAAGAAGTGGATCATAGAGAACGACAATATCTTCACCATTACAGGGCATACGCACCGTCCAAGGTTCCCGGAACCCGGCGAGATTGCCTATTTCAACGACGGTAGTTGTGTCCATCCGCGGAGTATTACTGGCCTGGAGATCGAAAACGGAGCCATAACATTGATCAAATGGCAGATCTCCACCACCAACGATGGAATTCTGAAGGTAATTCGGGTACCCCTGGAAGGACCCAAGAAGATAGCCGATTACCGTACTGAAAAAGGAGAGACTGCCTAGATCTTCCCTTCAAACGCGAATTTCCGCCTAAAACCGGCCTATTTCATACAAATTTGGCCCTAAACTGATATAACTCATAATTTCTGAGGAGTGGATAACTTAATTTAGATCGCTATATGTAAGTTAACCAAGCTTTTGGGTATATGAGATCCCTGCTTTCAAACGATAACACCTTTGTCCATTCGGGCACTGTTTCCAGGATTACCGGAGATTCCGTTTTTGTCTCGCTGGAAGGAAACATCCACTGCGACAGCTGTAAGGTGAAATCTGCCTGCGGACTTTCAGAAACAACAAACAAAGTGGTCGAAATGGTTCAACCCAACGAATCATTCCGTTTAAACGAGAACGTCCGAGTGGTCATCCGCAAAGACCAGGGAATGCTGGCGGTATTTTGGGCCTATATCCTGCCATTTGTATTGCTGGTGGGCAGCTTGATACTGGCATCCCTATACCTCGCAGAATGGCAGGCAGGTGTATTGGCACTGCTCGTCCTGCTTCCCTATTACGGTATTTTGTATTCACTGAATTCTTTTTTCAGAAAGAAATTCAGAATCACGGTATTAAAATTAATTTGAAATGATACTTGCCATACTCGATAGTACGCTCTTACTCGGTTCCATCGGAACCGTGGCAGCCGTGGTGCTGTTCGTGGTATCGAAGCGTTTCAATGTCTATGAAAACCCACTTATCACCGATGTTGAAGATGTACTTCCTGCCGCCAATTGTGGTGGCTGCGGATCACCGGGATGTAGGGCATTTGCCGAAAAACTTGTGAACTCGGAAGATATATCAGATCTGTTCTGCCCGGTGGGTGGAAACGATGTGATGAAGCAGGTTTCGGGAATACTCGGTAAGGAAGTCGCCGAGAAGGATCCTACCGTGGCCGTAGTACTATGCCAGGGTGCCTGTGAGGTTAGACCCAAGACATCACTGTTCGAAGGACCTCGTTCCTGCGCTATTTCAGCCCTGGTTTACGGAGGCGAAACCGACTGCCAGTACGGCTGCCTCGGATTTGGGGATTGTGTGGATGTGTGCGATTTCGACGCCATGTATATGGACGAAGAAACCGGTTTGCCTGTGATCATTACAGACAAATGCACTTCCTGCGGCGCCTGCGTGAAAGCTTGTCCGAGAGGTATCATCGAAATGCGCCCACGAAATAAAAGGGACCTCAAGGTGTTTGTGGGCTGTCTCAACCAGGACAAGGCAGGTATTGCAAAAAAAGCCTGTTCCGTCGCCTGTATCGGTTGTGCCAAATGTGCGGACGTGTGCCCGAAGGATGCTGTACGAATGACAGATTCCCTAGCCTATATCGATCCGCTGGTATGTACGCTGTGTAGAAAATGTGTAGAAGTGTGTCCAACACATTCCATCATAGAAACGAATTTCCCGCCAAAGAAAGTAAAGGTCAATAAACCGGATAATCCACCCAGGGCCCAGGCCTAAATTCGTTAGGGAACAGTAAATCAGCTACAATGCTAAAGACATTTCCAAAAGGAGGTATTCACCCTGCAGAGAACAAGATCACTGCCGGCAAGGCCATAAAAAGGATGCCTGTACCAAATGTTGTGTACGTGCCTATCGCACAACATATCGGTATTCCTGCCGAGATCGTCGTGGAGCGAAAAGATAAGGTGGCTATCGGGCAGGTGATCGCAAAATCCGGCGGGTTTGTCTCATCCAATATCCATGCTCCGGTTGCTGGTACGGTTACCAAGGTAGATATGATCGTCGACAGCAGTGGTTATAAAAAGCAATGCATCGTGATCCGTACCGACCAGAAGGATGAATCCAATTCACAGGTTCCAGAGTTTCCCCTGAAGCGGGATATCACCATGGGCCAGAAAGAAATACTTCAGCATATAACCGATTCCGGCATAGTAGGTCTGGGTGGAGCCACCTTCCCTTCCCATGTTAAACTCGACCTGAAGAATGACAACAAGGTGGACTGCCTTATCATCAACGGGGTGGAATGTGAGCCCTACCTCACTGCCGACCACAGGCTGATGCTGGAAAAAGCCGATGAACTTATCGTTGGTATCCGGATACTGATGCACGCCCTCCATATCGAAAAAGCCGTCATAGGTATTGAGAACAATAAAAAAGACGCGATAAAAGTGCTCAAGGAAGCCGCAAAAGCCGATTTCAGGATCAAAGTAGCGGCATTGCGCGTGAAATATCCCCAGGGAAGTGAGAAACAATTGATCAAGGCGATCCTGAAACGCGAAGTGCCTACT
>JAUIIU010000107.1 GCA_030431695.1 Bacteroidia bacterium
AATTGGAAGCAAATAAGAGTAACGCAAATAAAAAGGTGCTCAGTGCTACTTTTTTCAGTTCCGGATCAAGCTTGGTAGCATCCCTTGTTCTAAACACCTTGAGCACATTCAGGAATAGGGGTATGAAGGCGACCAGGGGGATCAATTTGAGTCCGCCGCTCCAACCTATCCACAGGTAAGTAAGTGCTGCGGCAAAGGCCAGTACGATCAGAGACGCGTGGTAGACGCGAACACGTTCAGGTCCCAGTACCACGGCTAAAGTATTTTTTCCATGCTTCGCATCGGCCAGTCGGTCGCGCATATTGTTCAAGTTGAGAACTGCGGTACTCATCAGTCCGATCGAGATGGCAGGCAGAATGATCATTGAACCGAGGTCCCGGGTGAATAGGAAATATGAACCCATGACGCTTACAATTCCGAAGAAAACAAATACAAAGAAGTCACCCATCGCACGGTAGCCGTAGGCCCGCTTACCCACCGTATAGGTAATAGCCGCAATAATGGCAGCAATTCCGAGGTTAAAAAAGATAAAGGACAGCAGGAAATTATCCTGGCCAAAGGCGATAAAGATCAGCATGCTGGCCAGTAATAGTGTTATTGCAGCAGTGACAAACATCCCTCGCTTCAGTTCAATGGCCTTTAATCGTCCGCTCTGCAAAGCCCGTTGTGGCCCTACCCGATCCTTATTGTCCGTACCCTTAACCCCGTCACCATAATCATTTGCGAAATTGGAAAGTATCTGGAAGCCAAGAGTGGTAGCCAGGGCCAGCAGGAAGATATCCGTCTTAAAATCACCAGAATAATAAGCAGCGGCACTACCGGCAATGATCCCGGAGATCGAGAGCGGCAAGGTTCGCAAACGTGCCGCGGAGATCCAGGCTTTAACTTTCGACATGCTTCGATTTTATGCCGCAAAAATACGTCGAAATTTAATAATACGCATTCGCAGCATTATCTCTGTTTTTAAGACTAAAAGTTTTGTTGCGGAATTGTAAAATCGGATCGATTTACTATTTTTAGCATGACCAATTCATAAAACAAACCTATGACTTCTACTTACCACCTTGGATTACTTTTATTGCGAATAAGTTTTTCCGGCATGTTACTCGTGCATGGAGTTCCTAAATTACTAGCCGTTCTACAGGGTGATTTCAGCTTTGGTGATCCAATTGGGCTCGGTGCTGTTGTTACGAAGATCCTGGCCATAATCGGTGAAGTGATCTGCCCGGTGCTCGTTATCATCGGTTACAAAACCCGACTGGCGGCCGTACCGGCCTTATTGACCATGTTTGTTGCAGCCTTTGTAGTGCACGCCGCGGATCCCTTCGGCACAAAGGAAAAAGCCCTGATGTTCGGATGTGCTTTTTTGGTAATAGCACTTACCGGAGCCGGAAAGTTCTCTGTAGATAAAAAGTAGTATGCCCTTATTCACAAAGTCGTTGAAATTAAAGTCCTTTACCAACAAGAGGGTTGGACGTTATCTTTTGTATGCCTTAGGTGAGATTGTCCTGGTCGTTGCCGGGATCCTTATTGCACTTCAGATCAATAACTACAACGAAGATCGGAAACAAAAGAAATTGGTAGACGGTGTTCTCCAAAGTATCACTTACGACCTCGAACTGGATACTCTTACCGTAGGTGCTGCCATTAAATACTACGAGGCCCGGGATAGCATTGCCAAGGCCATCATCGACGATAAGTACAACCGTACGGATTTCGAGAAATGCCTGCTATGTCCAACGCTTATCTCGACCTATGTTCCTCTTAAAATAAATGATAAGGGCTACTCACGCCTGAAGGAGATAGTGGATTCCTCGAAGAAGAAGGATACCCTGACCGTGGAGATCGTTCAATTCTATACCGCCTTCGACGCACTGCTTACACAATTCGGGGATGAGGTGAAGGAATTCACGCTTGAAAATGTGAGGGATTGGCGCGACAACCAGCCCTGGTTCAGCAAGGTCACCTCGGGCAGGATGGATGAAAGATTATATGATTATATGGAATCACAGGAATACAAGAACAAAGTGGCATATTACTACGTAATCGTGTGCAGAAACTACAATACCATGCTCAAGGCCTATAAAACCAATGCCACTGAAGTTCTGAAGAAAATAAAAAAGCGGCAACACCTGGATTCTATTCAAAGATCTTAACGAGTAATTCCTTGAGAAGGTCACCTTGCGGGACATTAGCGGCACCAACTCCCTTACTTTTCAGATCGGTCTCACGTATGAAACTTATGATCCGGCTTACCTTCTTCATAGGATAATTTCTGGCGGCCGCTTCGTAGTCTTTGATAAAATATGGATTAACCCCAAGTTCCTTCGCTGCATGGGCAGGATTTTTAAGTCCGTGATATTTCAGCAATTTTGAAAAGAAACTATATAACAGCGCGATGGTCATTACGATGGGGTGATTCTTCGGGTTCTGTCCAAAATACTGAACTATAGTGAAGGCTTTCTTCATGTTGCGCTCTCCTATGGCGTTCTGTAGCTCAAAATTATTGAAGTCCTTACTGATCCCGATATTCTCTTCAACAAGTTGTGGTGTGATCTGAGAGCCCTTCGGAAGGATCAGTTGAAGCTTCTGGAGTTCGTTATTGACCTTTCCGAGGTCGTTCCCAAGGAACTCCGTTAGCATCTGTGCGGCCTTTGGTGTAATGGTGTACCCTCTGCCGAAGAGTACTCGACGGATCCAGTCCGGGACCTGGTTCTCATAAAGCTTCTTACTTTCGAACAGAACACCCTGTTTCTGGATGGTCTTCGAAAGCTTCTTCCGGGCGTCCAGTTTCTTGTACTTATAGCAGATCACCAGGACTGTCGTAGGCTGAGGATTCTCCACGTAGGGCAGTAAATTCTCTATGGTCCTGGACAGTTCCTGCGCTTCTTTTACGATCACTACCTGGCGTTCGGCCATCATGGGGTAGCGTTTGGCGTTGCTAATGATGTCGTCTATGCTAACGTCTCTTCCATAAAGCACGATCTGGTTGAAGCTTCGCTCTTCTTCCGACAAAACCGAATCCTCTATAAAATCACTGATACCATCGATATAGTAGGGTTCTTCGCCCATCAGAAAATAAATGGGCGCTATTTTTCCCTGTTGAATATCGTTGATGATCTGTTTGGTTTTCTCTAAGGGCATGAAAAATCTTGAGGATTGAATTCCGGCGCCGGAATCTTAGAAGTCTTTGCTACCTTTACAGCATGCAGCAACTCAACTTCCCGGGCTACACATTTCGATTCAAAAATAGGGAAAACAAACCGTTGATCTTTGACGAAGTGCGAAAAAAATTTGTGCTTCTTACACCCGAGGAATGGGTGCGACAGCATTGTGTGAGATTTCTGAATATTGAGCTGAATTACCCTCTTTCGCATATCAACGTGGAAAAGCAGATCACGGTCCATAAAACCACCAAGCGATATGATATTGTTGTCTTCAATACGGATGGAAGTATACACCTGGTTGTGGAGTGCAAGGCGCCACAGGTGGAGATCAGTCAGGAGGTCTTCGATCAGGTTGCCCGTTACAATTTCGTATTGCGTGCCAATTACCTGATGGTTTCCAACGGCCTCTCACATTATTTTTGCACCCTTGATTATGAACAGGAACAATATCATTTTTTGAAAGCACTACCCGGGTATGATTCAAAATAAACGCTTTACTTTGTGCTTATGACGGTTGCTGTTGTTATTCTGAACTGGAACGGTCGGGCCCTGCTCGAAACCTATTTACCTTCTGTTGTTGCTTTTTCTTCTGAAGCAAATATCTACCTGGCAGATAACGCCTCCACTGATGATTCGGTGGAATATGTGCGCACTGCTTTCCCTATGGTGAAGATCATTCAGAATACAACCAATGGTGGCTACGCTAAAGGTTACAACGATGCGCTGAAGGAACTAAACGAAGATATTTTCGTATTGCTCAACAGCGATGTGGAAGTTACAGAGCATTGGCTGGAACCCGTGATTCATGAATTCCGACAAAATAACCAATTGGTTGCAGCCCAGCCGAAGATACTTGACGCTTCCAACAGAGAACTTTTTGAATACGCAGGAGCAGCAGGAGGATACCTGGACCGCTTTGGTTATCCTTATTGTCGTGGGCGTTTGTTCAACACCCTGGAGAGAGATGAAGGACAGTACAACGACAACCGGAAGATCTTCTGGGCTTCCGGGGCATGTTTCTTTGTGAAACGCACTGCCTTTTGGGAGGCTGGTGGTTTCGACGAGGATTTTTTCGCCCACCAGGAAGAGATCGATCTCTGTTGGCGGTTACAATCGATAGGTGGTGAGGTACGGTATATAGCTAATTCCACGGTTTACCACCTGGGTGGGGGCACCCTGGATTCGGCCAACCCACGAAAGACCTATTACAATTTCAGGAATACATTGCTTTCAATGTTGAAGAATGTCAAAGGCCCAAGAGTATACTTTCTGATATTCATTCG
>JAUIIU010000108.1 GCA_030431695.1 Bacteroidia bacterium
ACAGGTTCTTCCCCATCATTGAACCCTTGTTGAAAGAATACGGTCTGCCGGATGATTTCAAATACCTTGCAGTAGCCGAAAGTGCGCTGGAGAATAATCGTTCCCCGGCCGGTGCAGCCGGTTTTTGGCACTTTTTGAAGGGTACCGGTCGTGAATACGGTCTAGAGGTTAACGAATACGTTGATGAACGTTACAACCTTGAACTTGCCACGAAAGTTGCCGCTGAATATCTTAAGAACTCCAAGAAAAAGTTTGGTTCCTGGACTATGGCTGCTGCGGCGTACAACGCGGGTAATGGAGGTGTCCAGAAACAGGTGAACCGACAAAAATCTTCCGAAAACTATTACGATCTCTTACTGAACGATGAGACCAGTCGCTATGTCTTCCGGATCCTGGCTTTCAAAGAGATTCTGAGCGATCCCGCAAAATACGGTTTCAACTATTCGGAAAAGGATCTGTACGCCCCGATCCCGACCTATAAAGTCAAAGTTGATACGGCAATCACAGACATACCCGAATTCGCGAAGCATTTCGGGATTAATTACAAGATCCTGAAAATTCACAATCCATGGCTGCGCGAGACCTACCTGAAGAATGCTTCCGGTAAGGAATACTTTATTGAGATTCCGGAGGAAGGAATATATAAAACCGGACAATAGATGCGTATGGCCACTATACTTTCTTTACTTCTAATCGGACTACTGGCAGGTATACTAAGTGGATTTATGGGCGTAGGCGGGGGAGTAGTGATGATCCCGCTGATGATCCTGCTACTTGGTTACGATCAGCACCAGGCCCAGGGCATGAGCCTGGCGGTACTGGCAGTTCCGGTCACCTTCGTGGCGGCCTATACCTACCATAAGGCCGGGCATGTGATCGAATGGAAATACGCCCTGGTCATAGCAGTTTGTTTTGTTATTGGGGGATACCTTGGGTCCAAGTTTGCGGTCTCACTGAATCAGCAGGTTCTGAAGCGCGTTTTCGCAGTGATATTGGTGGTAGCTGCTGTAAAATTATTCTTTTCCAAATAGCATTGCTGAATGGATAACGACTATGATCAGTTGTCTTTTTCAAGGATAAGTCGGAGCCCGTTCATGAACGTCTGAAAGTGCTCATTGTACGAGGTGGTGTAATCCTTTTCGTAGTAGTGATTCATGTTTCGTCTCACATCCACGATCATTTTTGAATCATCTATGATGAAGGTGGTAGGAAACCCCAGGCTGTGTTTCATGGTCTTTATGGTGAAGTCGTTGGTGTTTTCCATTTCATCCACGTAAACCAGGCTGATATTCTTACTGTAGAGTTTTTTTAACTTGACAATTGCTTTTTTTGGCCCCCAGAAAAGTACTACGAAGTCTACCTGGTCGTGGTACTGGTCCGCCAGGGTGTTTAGCGCCGGGATCTCCCCCGAACTGGTAGCCACCCAAAAAGCAGAGGTGATGAGGTACATAGGTTTCTCGAACTCATAGATATCGATCTTCTTGCCGGATACTGCACGCACCTTGAAGTTATTCATATAACTTTCCTGTATCACATTTTGCACCAGGGAATCGAACAGGAATTGAGCATGTTCATAATCCTTTAGGCGGTATGCTTTATTCGCATGTTTTTTATATTTCTTGATATTAACGCCTATCACATCCGAAAAATAGCTCTTGGGCACCTCAGGCTGAGCAAAGGTGAGAGTAGTAACCATAAAGAAGAAGAGGAGTAGGTTTCTACCCATAGGCTGGCGCAGGTTGGTTTCGACAAATGTAACTTGTTATTAGTTAATTTATCTCAAAATATCGACAAAAGGTATTATTATATCGATAAAATACATAATTTAACAAGAATTGTCCTAATAATTTTAAGAAACGCCTACCTGAATCCTTTTCCTCTACGGCCACCGCGTCCAAATTGCTGACGGGGAACACCGGCGCGTTTCATTTGCTGTTTCATCATACGGATCTGCTCATCCAGCATATTCTGCTTGTCGAGTTTTTTCGCCTCGGCCAGCAGCATTTCCGCTTCGCGCTTTCGGTTCTTTGTCATGGCGATACCGGCTAGGTTCAGCTTAACCATGGCCATATCCGTACTCATGGACAATCCTAACTTCTCGGCTTTTCTGAAATATTTTTCAGCCTCGTTCATATTGGTCTGCGAAACCATTAGTCCGTTCAGATAGTTGTAGTACCCCTGTTGCTTCCGCACCAGGTTCGCTTCAGGGTTCTTAATACGGTCGAGCCACTTCTTTGCACCCTCGAAATTTTGTTTCCGAAGTTGTAAGAAAGCCAGCAGTATCATTTCGTTCTTGAAGTAGAGAAAAACGAAGATCAGCCCCAACAGGATGAACATGATACCGTTTCCGATGTTGGTCTCATAGAACTGCCATACCGCTGCTGCGATACAGATTACAACCAGTACTAATTTGATATATTTGTTGAACATGAATGCAATTTATTGAAGGGCTCAAAGGTATGAAAAACAATCCTAAATATTTTTGATTCGGTGTTTGTGAAAGTAAAAAATGATTGTATATTTGCACCCGACTTTCAGGGAAGGCCCTGGACACTTAAAGTACATTCAGAAGAAACTAAGATAATTAACAATGAAAAGAACATTTCAACCGTCGAAGAGAAAGAGACGAAATAAGCATGGATTCAGAGAGCGAATGGCTTCTGTGAACGGTAGAAAGGTATTGGCTTCGCGAAGAGCGAAAGGCCGAAAGAAATTATCTGTTTCATCTGAGCCGCGTCACAAGAAGTAATGTTAATAAGTTATAAATAAAAAGGTGTTGTTTTAGTAGCAACACCTTTTTTTTATACCCCCTCACATCGTAATTTTAGCGAGCTTAAAAACGAAGAAGAAATATGCCGAAAAACGACTCCTTGAAATCCATCCTAATTATTGGCTCAGGCCCCATTATCATTGGACAGGCCTGCGAATTCGACTATTCCGGTTCACAATCCCTCCGATCACTAAGGGAAGACGGGATAGAGACCATCCTGATCAACTCGAATCCCGCAACCATCATGACCGATCCATCCATGGCCGATCATGTGTACCTGCTGCCACTGACCACCAAATCCATTGTCAAGATACTGAAGGACCACCCGCAGATCGACGCGGTTCTTCCTACCATGGGAGGTCAGACAGCACTCAACCTGTGTATTGAGGCAGACGAAAAGGGAATATGGAAGGATTTTGGCGTTGAACTTATTGGCGTGGATATCGATGCCATCAATATTACCGAAGACCGCGATCAATTCAAGAACCTCATGAAGGAGATCGGGATACCCGTAGCTCCTGCCAAGATCGCCAACTCCTTTCTGAAAGGTAAAGAGATCGCCCAGGAGTTCGGTTTTCCTGTGGTAATTCGACCTTCCTTTACCCTGGGAGGTACCGGGGCGTCTTTTGTTCATACTGAAGACCAGTTCGACGAACTTCTCACACGCGGACTAGAAGCTTCCCCCATACACGAAGTGCTTATCGATAAGGCGCTGCTGGGTTGGAAGGAATACGAACTTGAATTGCTTCGCGATAGGAACGACAACGTGGTGATCATCTGTACCATCGAGAACATGGACCCGATGGGAATACATACCGGCGACTCGATCACAGTAGCACCGGCCATGACGCTCAGCGATACCTGTTTCCAAAGGATGCGGGATATGGCCATCAAGATGATGCGTAGTATAGGTGACTTTGCCGGTGGATGTAACGTACAATTTGCGGTAAGTCCGGACGAGAAGGAAGATATCATAGCTATCGAGATCAACCCGCGGGTGTCACGATCTTCGGCCCTGGCGTCAAAGGCAACCGGATATCCGATCGCAAAAGTGGCTTCCAAGCTGGCCATCGGCTACACCCTGGATGAGTTGGAAAACCAGATCACGAAATCGACTTCAGCATTATTCGAGCCTACACTGGACTATGTCATCGTGAAGATCCCTCGATGGAACTTCGATAAATTCGAAGGTTCCGAACGGACTCTCGGACTTCAAATGAAAGCCGTGGGAGAAGTAATGGGGATCGGTAGGTCGTTCCAGGAAGCACTTCATAAGGCGACGCAGTCATTGGAGATCAAAAGGAACGGACTTGGAGCCGACGGAAAAAGCTATACCAATTACGACCAGATCATCGATAAGCTCACTAATGCCAGCTGGGATCGGGTTTTCGTGATCTACGACGCTATTCAGTTGGGTATTCCATTGAGCAGGATACACGAGATCACCAAGATCGATATGTGGTTCCTAAGGCAATACGAAGAACTGTACGAGCTGGAAAAGGAGATATCCAGCTATACCCTGGATACCCTTCCGAGGGAATTATTGCTGGAAGCCAAGCAAAAAGGTTATGGCGATCGCCAGATCGCTCATATGCTGAAATGCCTGGAAAGCCAGGTGTACAACAAAAGGGACGAGC
>JAUIIU010000109.1 GCA_030431695.1 Bacteroidia bacterium
CCGAAACTACAGTCCCCACAGGCTGTCCGATCTTACGTGCCACCAACTCCAGGTTTACGGGTGTCAGCACTTCGAAGATACCCCCGTAAATTCTCAGTATGGTCTTCCCCACAAGGGAGATGCGTGAGTCTTTCTCAAAATAGGTGAGGAGGGCTTCCGAAGTAAGACTAAAGCGCAACATCGACCGCCTTCCGAACTGCCGTGAAAGCTGAAGGACACCGATACGATCCAAAGTAGTTAACGCATTGTATGTAAGTCCGGATGGCAGGGAATATGTTTGACAGAAACGGCTGAAATTAAAAGCCTCGGTATCAAACTCACCTTCACCATATGGTATGCGGAAGAAATTCACCAGGGTGCGATACACTTTTTTTAGCGTCTTCTTCCCAGCCAGGGCATCGACAAATTGTTTTTTGACGAGTATCTTATCGTAGTCATTATAAATAAGGACGGCCTCTGCCGGTTCTCCATCGCGCCCTGCCCGCCCTGCTTCCTGGAAATAGCTCTCGATGCTCTCGGGGAGTTGCAGGTGGATCACGAAACGCACCCCCGGATGGTCGATCCCCATACCGAAAGCATTAGTAGCCACCATGGTCGAAAATGTACCGTTCTTCCATTGTTGAAGTCGCTTTTGTCGGTCTTCGGAAGGTATGCCCCCGTGGTAAAATTGGGAAGTGATCCTCAGCTTGTTCAATTGTTCACTGGTCTCGACAGCCATAGCCCGTGACCGAACATAAACGATGGCAGAGCCCTGGTTATGCTGAAGTAATTGCTGAACCCTGTATAGTTTATCTTCGGCTTTAATGGTTTTATAGGCCAGGTTAGGCCTGAAGAAGGACTGTTTGAAGACCTTGGGAAGTTCCAGTTTTAATTCTGAAATGGTATCGTCCAGTACTTCAGGTGTGGCTGTTGCGGTTAAAGCGATCACCGGAACCAGTGGGTGAAGTTCCCGAAGGATGGTGATATTCCGGTAGTTCGGGCGAAAATCATTTCCCCATTGAGAGATACAGTGGGCCTCGTCTACTGCAACAAGGCAGACGTCCATCTTACGGATGGCGTTCTGCACGATCTCCTGCTGAAGCCGTTCGGGGGAGAGGTATAGGAATCGATATTCCCCGTAGAGCGCATTGTCCAGAGAAACCTGCAGTTCCTCAAAGCTCATCCCGCCTGAAAGGTGCATTGCCTTGATCCCCTTCAGTTTCAATTCGTTGACCTGGTCATTCATCAGCGCCACCAGGGGTGATATCACAATGCAAATACCGCCCAGGGCGAGGGCCGGCACCTGGAAACAGACCGATTTACCACCACCGGTGGGCAAAAGAGCAACGGTATCGTTACCATTGATCACAGCCTCGATGATATCTTTCTGCATGGGGCGGAAGCTCCTGTGGCCGAAATATTCGTTCAGTATTTGAATTGGCGATATCAATGAAGTCCTATTAAATGCTTCAAAATGTATTCTATTCGGTATTCAACTTCCCCGGGAGGTACTTCATGAACAAAATAATCGTAGTTGCTGTAGCCTTCCACCAGGTGGGAAAAGATCTTTTCGGCCTCTTCGTAGGTTTCGTAGCGCTCGTTGTCCTGAATGTAGATCTCGGGCCAGGGAGGCAGTACGAATATCGCATCGTACCTGTTCACTGCACAAGTTTGGGTGAAATCCTCCGGGTATTCCGTTCCGAGGTAATCCATATAGGAGGTCACGTCCGGCATCCCGCGGTCGTAAAAAAGAATTCCTTCCGGGTAATCCTCACCCTGTTTGAACTGCTCGAGACGGCCTTCCAAAAGCTTCCTGCTGAACAACAGTGGGTCTTCCAGGAATAACTGGTCGATACCCTGCTGCTGCGCTTCGAGGGTAATTTGTCGCGAGATCTCGTGCAGGCATGGGAAGCCGCGGGCTTCGAGTTTCCTGACAAGAGTTGTCTTACCACTTCCGGGTCCGCCGGTTATCACAATTCTTTTTGCTTTCAATCGTTAGGGTTTTACTCTCCTTTACCCAGGTTTCGGAGAGTGATTTTAATATTTTGCTGAAGTAATTCACGCCTCGTGAAGGCATGATTACCAGGCAGGGATAATTCAGCAATGAAACACAAATTTCGTAAATAAAAATTGATCCCGAAAGCGTATCTTTGCCGGGTCGGAAAAGGCAATTACCTATGAAAGAGAATTCAGAAAGCCAGGCGTTCTACGAACGTCTGAAACAACAATTGAAAGAAGACACTTCCTGGCCCACACCTTATATGTACAAATTCATCGTACCGGCTTCCCTGGAGAAGATAGCGGAGATCGAGGCGGTATTCAACGACATGGATGCCACTATTCAAACGCGGGATTCTTCAAAAGGAAATTACACCAGTGTATCGATTAAGGTGACCATGGAGTCTCCCGAGGCCGTAGTGGAAAAATATCTCGAAGTTTCTAAGGTCGAAGGTGTGATATCGTTATAAATTTAGTATTTTGCAGCATTAGTACTTCATTTAAGTTACTTCCCATATAAAAATATTACCGTGATAGATAATCTCGAATACAATACTGAGCGTCCTAAGCTCATTATTCCCGAATATGGCCGTCATATCCAAAAGATGGTCGACTACTGTATCTCCCTTGAGGACAAAGATGAGCGGAATAAGACCGCTAAAAGCATCATTGCCGTGATGGGGAATTTGAATCCGCACCTGAGGGATGTCCCTGATTTTCAGCATAAACTCTGGGATCAGCTGTTCATCATCTCCGATTTCAAACTGGAAGTGGATTCTCCTTATCCCATACCCTCCCAGGAGGAGCTCAGTGAGCGTCCCGGTCCGCTTACTTACCCGCAAAACCACCCTAAATACCGATTCTATGGGAACAACATCAAAAAGATGATAGACGTGGCCTGTAGCTGGGAAGACGGGGATATGAAGGACGGACTGGTACTCACAATCGCCAACCACATGAAAAAGAGCTTCCTGAACTGGAACAAGGATACCGTCGAAGACGATGTGATCTTCGGGCATCTCTATGAACTGTCCAATGGGAAGATCAATATGAAGAACAGCGACGAAGACCTTACTACTTCCACGGAGTTGCTGAAAACCAAGAAACGATACCAGGGTAGCAACGGTAAGAAAGGTAAGAAGACCAGAGGCCGAAAACGACACTAAACAGTCTTTCCATACATGGCAACATTTGTAATTGAAGGCGGACACAGACTCAAGGGCGAGATCCATCCGCAGGGTGCGAAGAACGAGGCTCTTCAGATTTTATGTGCCGTTCTGCTAACTTCCGAAGAAGTGATCATAGAGAACATCCCCGATATAAGGGATGTCAACAAACTGATCGGGATATTACAGAATCTAGGGGTAAAAGTTGAAAAACTAAGCAAAGGCCGTTATTCTTTCCGGGCAGATGAACCGGACCTCAATTACCTGGAATCGGAGCTATTCAAAAAGGAGGGAAGTTCCCTACGAGGCTCGATCATGATAGTTGGGCCGTTGCTGGGACGCTTCGGAAAGGGATATATTCCAAGGCCCGGAGGTGATAAGATCGGCCGGCGCAGGCTGGATACACACTTCGAAGGGTTTATCAAATTGGGAGCCGATTTCCGCTACAACCGCGAAGAGCGATTCTATGGTGTGGATGCACCTAACGGTCTTACCGGGACCTATATGTTACTGGACCAGGCCTCGGTTACCGGAACCGCCAATATCGTAATGGCCGCGGTTCTCGCGAAAGGAACCACAACGATCTATAATGCTGCCTGCGAACCCTACCTGCAGCAATTGTGCAGAATGCTGAACTCCATGGGTGCCAGGATAGAGGGGGTTGGTTCGAACCTGCTCGTGATCGAAGGCGTTGAAAGACTTGGCGGGTGTACACATCGCGTGCTGCCGGATATGATCGAGATAGGGAGTTGGATCGGACTCGCAGCTATGACGCGTAGCGAGATCACCATCAAAGATGTGAGTTGGGAAAATTTGGGGCTTATCCCGGATACGTTCCGAAAGTTGGGGATCAGGCTGGAGAAAGTAGGGGATGATATCCACATACCACAGCAGGACAATTACGAAATTCAGAGCTATATCGATGGTTCGATCATGACGATCTCGGATGCACCATGGCCGGGATTCACCCCGGACCTGCTGAGTATCGTTCTGGTTGTTTGTACCCAGGCGAGAGGTAGTGTACTTATACATCAGAAGATGTTTGAGAGCCGACTCTTCTTCGTCGATAAACTGATCGATATGGGTGCCAAGATCATCCTTTGTGATCCACACAGGGCTACCGTAATAGGACATGATTTCAAATCGAATCTCAAGGCAACCACTATGGTTTCCCCGGATATCCGTGCGGGTATCTCACTATTGATAGCAGCATTATCAGCTACAGGAACCAGTACGATTCAAAATATCGAACAG
>JAUIIU010000110.1 GCA_030431695.1 Bacteroidia bacterium
CTGTTGGCCTGGATGAATTCTTTTAAAACTTCCCCAAGGGATGTATTTTCTCCGTGTCGTTTTGACATAGGTTAAAGGTACGAAAAATCTGATTTGTGCCTTAGGGTTTAATTGCATTTTCTCTAATGCTTCGGGCGTTTTTTCAATGGCATACCGAAAAGTTGTGCGCGTATTTCAGAAATAATCATTTCCACTATTCAGAAAAAGAATAACCCTTGAACCGCGAATAGGTATAACGCTTACCTTCCCTGTTGATGACCACGAGAACAGAATCCCTGGCACGAATTATCGTTTCCTTCCAGTTGTCGAACGGGGTCTCATAGTAGACGTTTAGGCTGTCGTTCTCTACTTTCAAGCTGAATTTTTCCGCCGATTCACTTGTGAGAAATCCACCGTCCAGCTTTGGCTGAACCTTCTTGCGAACCCCGGAATCTCCCGTAACTTCTATGTAATCTATGGTCGGACTTATCTGAAACTCGCGCTCACTGCCGTCTGGCATTTCCACTTTTTCAATGACCCAATAACCTTCTAATTTGGTCTTCATCTCATCCGGTGAAGGTCCGCATGACCATAGAAGGGCTAAAACTAGTAGTGCAATTATTTTTTTCATAAAATCTGAATTCAATAAGTTCTCGATACGATTCGCCTCATTTCGATACATCCGCCTCCGGCGGACACTCAATGAACGGCGAGTCATCCTCCGGAGGCGGACAGGCTCGAACGAACAACCATCATGCTAAAATACTAACAATCTTATACTCTAAAGCCGGAACATCTTATAGGATTGGTGTACCTCCTTTACAACAGCTTCGGTGCGATCGGGGTGAGTGTCGCTGATGAACAACTGCCCGAAATTCTCCTCATCCACCAGGCGGATTATCTGTCCTACGCGCTGCTCATCCAGCTTGTCGAAGATATCGTCCAGTAATAAGATGGGCAGAACGCCGCTGTGTTGTTTCTGGAAGTCGAACTGCGCCAGTTTCAGGGCAATAAGATAGCTTTTTTGCTGTCCCTGCGACCCGAATTTCTTCACAGCATGCCCTTCGATCTCGAACATGAGATCGTCCTTATGTATCCCGAAATTGGTGTATTGCGTGAATTTGTCTTTGCTGATGTTTTCCTCCAACAGTTGCTTCAGACCTGCATCACTTAACTGACTGCGGTAGACCAGTCCCACCTCTTCATTACTCTTGCTGATCGTCTCATATCTCTTCAGAAAAATAGGAGTGAATTCCTCAAGGAACGCCCGGCGTTTCTCGTATATCGGACCGGCAAGAGCATCCATCTGCCCGTTGTAGATATCAAGGGTGTCCTGGTTGAAGGTGTTGTTGACTGCAAAGTACTTCAGCAATGAATTTCGTTGTGCCAGGACCTTGTTGTAATCGATAAGATCACGAAGGTATTGCGGGTCTCCCTGCGAAATAACACCATCCATGAACTTACGGCGTGTTTCGCTTCCTTCGATGATGAGGTCGCGGTCGGCAGGGGAGATGATCACCACAGGGAGAAAGCCTATATGTTCGCTGAATCGGTCGTAGACCTTTCCGTTTCGCTTGATGATCTTTTTCTGACCTTTTTTAGCGCTGATCACTATCTTTTCATCCTTATCGTCCTTACTGTAGAGTCCTTCGATCACAAAGAAATCGCTTTCGTGGCGTATATTCTGACTTGTTATGGGGTTGAAGTAACTCTTTCCGAAGGAAAGGTGATAGATGGCGTCCAGGACATTGGTTTTTCCGATGCCGTTATTCCCTACAAAACAGTTGATCCGCGGGTCGAAGTCGAAGCTGGCCGATTCGAAATTTTTATAATTCAGTAAGGTGAGCGATTGTAAGATCATAAATATGAACGCGTTGCGAATATTTCAAAAAGCTGCGATTGCGCTGGATAAATTGGGAAAACAGCCTGCAAATTATTGAAAAATAAGCACTTTTTTCACTTTTAAATTCTAATAAAAATTATATTTTTGCCCCTCAGAAAAAAGATATTATGGCAACGTACAAGAAACGTGGGTACAAACCGAAAACCAAAGTCGAGAAACAGGCTGCAATAGAGGAAGGGAGTACAACGGCCGAAGTATTTAACACGCTCGATCAGGGTGCGTCAAAAACAGAGGCATGGGTTGAAAAGAACCAAAAGTATATTCTGGGTGTTGTAGGAGCTATCGCGATTTGTGTCTTGGGTTATCTTGCCTATCAGCAATTCATACAGGAGCCGAAAGAAGTTGAAGCTGCGAACGAAATGTTCACGGCACAGCAGTACTACGAGCAGGCTATCAGTTCGCCGGTGGCGGATTCGCTGTACAACCTCGCTCTCAACGGAGGTGAAGGAAAATACGGTCTGCTGGATATCATCGACAACTACGGAAGTACCAGTGCGGGTAACCGTGCGAAATACTATGCCGGGATGGCATACCTGAACCTGAAGGATTACCAGAACGCGATCAGTTACCTGGATGATTACAAAGGAGATGACGAAATGACCGGTCCGTTGGCAAAAGGTTCTATCGGGGATGCTTTCGTTCAGCTTAACCAGAACGACGAAGCCCTGAAATACTACGAAGCAGCGGTTGGAATGAGCGCAAATGGTGTAACTGCACCAAGATTCCTGCTGAAAGCCGGTATTACCGCACTCAACCTCGGAAAAGCAGACGTGGCATTGAATCACTTCAAGGCTATCGAAGAAAATTATCCGGAATCACCCGAAGCCTCTAAGGCCGAGATCTATGTAGGGAAGGCCGAGGCAATGCAATAGTCATGGCTACGGAAAACAAGAACCTGTCCACTTACGTTAAAAGCACGATCCCAAACGCGAAAGACTTTCGGTTTGGGATTGTTGTTTCTGAATGGAATTCGGACATAACTCAGGGTATGTTCCAGGGTGCATTCGACGCTATCATCGATTGTGGCGGGATCAAGGAGAACATTGTTCGCTGGAATGTCCCGGGCAGTTTCGAATTGGTTTACGGTTGTAAGAAAATGACCGAAGCCTTCGATATGCTCGACGCTGTGATCGCCATTGGATCTGTGATCCAGGGAGAGACAAAACACTTCGACTATGTTTGTGAGGCGGTGTCCCAGGGGATCAAGGACCTGAATGTTCAGGGAGATATCCCGGTGATCTTCTGTGTCCTTACAGACAATACCCTTCAGCAAGCCATTGACCGCAGCGGCGGGAAGCACGGCAATAAGGGAACAGAGGCCGCAATAGCCGCGATAAAGATGGCCCAACTTCGCAAGGACGCCCGGTTCTAAAAGGGTAGTTTACATTTCGACCGGACTGACACGGGATTTACGGTACGGTAATTGTTGATAAGAAGCCGTGTAATAAAGGTAGAAAACCGCGGGTTTTTAAGTACCTTTGAGCTAATTCCGTACCTATGAAAATCAGTTTTCTAAAACGCGTCAAACCTAATAATCGCTACAATTATACGCCACGGTATTACAAAGGAAAGGACGAAGATGCTACGCCCTATGAGTTTGGTACCAAGTTCGATAAGTTCGCGGATACGTATAATAAGAACGATTTCGGGGCACATTGGCGGGACGCCAGGAAGGAAATGAGGAGTCGGCGAAATTTCGAACTCAATCGAACGGTATTGCTCATAGTGGCAGTTCTTGTTCTTGTCTTCCTTTGGATCATTGATTTCGACCTGTCAATTTTTACACAATAACTGTCGATGCCTGACATTATTCAGCTTTTACCGGATCATGTTGCCAACCAGATCGCAGCAGGAGAAGTGGTTCAGCGACCTGCGTCGGTGGTCAAGGAATTGCTCGAGAACGCCATTGATGCCGGTGCTACCAGTATCAGCCTGGTGGTCAAGGATGCAGGAAAAACGCTTGTACAGGTTACCGACAATGGCTGTGGCATGAGTACTACGGATGCCCGTCTTAGTTTTGAGCGGCACGCCACTTCCAAGATCAAAACAGCGGATGACCTGTTTAATCTCCATACCAAAGGGTTTAGAGGCGAAGCGCTTGCTTCGATCGCGGCTATTGCACATGTGGAATTGAAAACCAAGACCAGTGAATCCGAAATTGGTACAAGACTAACCATTGAGGGAAGTAAGGTGGTCTCGCAAGACCCCGAAGTGGTTCCCACGGGATGTACCATCTCCGTTAAGAACCTTTTTTACAACATACCGGCAAGGCGAAATTTCCTTAAAAGCAATCCCGTGGAGACTCGACATATAATCGACGAGTTCCACCGTGTGGCCCTGGCTCATCCCCAGGTTGCCTTTCAGATGACGCATAACGGCAGTTCGGTCTTTAATCTCCCCGAGAGCAAT
>JAUIIU010000043.1 GCA_030431695.1 Bacteroidia bacterium
TCGGAGCGCAAACCCCGAATTTTCTATTGGTTATGATTTAATTAAAAGTCGAAATGCAGACCCAGCCTGGCATGGAAATAGCCTGATGGATCGACGAAGACATATTTCACTTCAGTAAAAACACTAACATTATCAATGATCTTATACCTGTACCCTGCTCCGGCATTAAAACCAAACTCATTGTTGGTTGTTTCAAATTCAGTTCCGATCGAGCCCGCACCGAGTCCACCGGATTTTAAGGTCATACTCAGGTATTCACCACCACCCAGAACATAGGCTTCGTCATATACCTTGTATTGAGCGTTAAGATCAACAATGAACCATTTATTCCGCGTTGGGCCGGAATCGGCTACCGAATAAGTGACATCTGATGCGACGCTCCACTTTTCGTCTATGGAATAGATCAGATCTGCTGTTCCACCGAATCCGTCTATTTCACTGAGATAACCACCGGAAATAGCAGCACCGAAGCCCTGGGCTGAAACACTGTAACCGCCCAACAGGACAGCAAGTACAAAGAGATATTTTTTCATATGTATCATTTAATTAGTACTCAAAAGTACATCTTTTTCATAAAAAAAGCAGGATCAAAAGATCCTGCTATAATATTCTATTTGATGATCCTGTTAGAAGAACCAACCAGCGGAAACACCAAATACACCGTTCTTCAGATCAACGTCGTCTTCATCTCCGGCGACGTTAGATAAACCCACGGTATATCTTGCCTGGACGAAAAGTCCTAATGGAGAACGGTACTGTGCACCAAGGGCTACACCTATATCGGTACTTTCGGCATCGAGCGTTTCGGTTTCTCCTTCTACCTCGAATTCATCGGTGATATTTATACCGATCTGTGGTCCACCTTGTAAGCTGAATCCTTCAGCTACAGTGAAATCTGCTAGTACCGGAATAATGATATAATCCAGCTTACCGGTTCCTTCCACACCGTCTTCTTCGATAGTGAATCCCTGTGCAGAATAAACTACTTCGGGTTGCACAGCAAAAAGTTCGGAAACACCGATATTCACCGCTGCACCGAAATGCAAACTCGTTCTTCCCATAAGGTCAAGGTCGTCAGCATCATCACCGTTAAGGGATGCAAAGTTCACACCTACTTTCGGTCCAAAACTAACGCTCTGCGCAAAAGTTGATGATAATGTTAATGCCGCTACAGCGACTACCATTAATAGCTTTTTCATGATATAAATTGTTATGTTAATCGAGTAAAGCTACGAATAAATTTACAATGGAGTATGACATAAATCATTGGAGCACAGGGCAAATCACAAAAAAAAAGCGGCCTAAGGGCCGCTTCACTGGGTTTATTTTCAGACTAATCTATTCCAAATTCAAGTCCGAGGGACAGAATATCCCACGATCCGCCATCTGCGGCTACACCGCGATAGGCAAATACAATATCGATTAATTCACTTACACTGTACTGCGCACGTGGAGAATAGTAAAATCCACCATCGTTACCATCGTTGATACCGATGGCGTAACCCACATCGCCTCCGAGTGTGAAATTTGTCGCCACTTCATAACGAGCTGCACCACCGATAGGAATAAACTGTACGTCTTCCACTGAAATGGTAATAGGACCGAAGGTCTCTTCATCCCCGAAAGAATGTGAATAACCCGCTGTTGGCCCTGCGCTGAACTCATCAGAGATTTCGAACAGGTAACCGAGGTCCACTGCAATGGCAAATGTAGCAAGGTCTCCGGCATCGCCTATTGGAAGCCCTCCGCTTACACCGGCCGTGAATTGTGCATTCATGTTGAAACTCGCGAAAAGGATCGCGCCAATTAAAAATAGTTTTTTCATAATGTGATAGTTTGGTTCATGAATTAAAATTACAACAGAAAAGATATGACACCAATACGTCATATGCCCTATTTATCAAATAGGTTATTAACAAAAAAAAGCAGCCCTAAAGCTGCTTATTCTGCTTAATATTATGATATTACAGGAAGGAATAGCCAACTGCAAGTGTGACAACGCTGTTCTTACCAGAGGTGGCAAACCTCGAATCATCCGGCACATCTGAAAGTCCGAAGTTATATCGTCCACTCACGCGAATTCCCATTGGCAGGTCATAACCCAGGCCGATAACACCACTTATGTCGAAATCATTCGTCCCCAGGTCATCGATTATTTCCCCCAATATGGTCGCATTCACATCGTCATTAACAACTACCCCGAATTGTGGCCCGGCTTGTATATTCAACCCTTGCGCCACATAATACTTGATTAGTACCGGCACGTTTACGTAATCGAGATTAAAATTTCCTAATTCGAATTCAGCACCCTGCTGAGAATACAGCAATTCACCCTGCAGCCCCAGGTTGTCGTTCAGTTTTCCTCCCAGGAAGATCCCTGCTACAAAACCGGTTCGGCCGGACAAGTTGCTGGCATCGGTGATATTAGCGAAGTTAACCCCAGCCTTCACACCGAAATCCAGGCCCTGGGCCTTTATTCCTGCGGAAATGAATAGCATACAGATAATCGAAAGAATGAATTTTTTCATGAAAATAGATTTAAGTTATTTGCTTTAAGTAACGCAAAAATAAGTACATTATTCTTAAAACAAATAGTAAATTGAAGCCATTCGAAACGAAGTATGAGCTGGAAAAATCTTAGAAAGGATTACCTCGACTATCTGCGACTGGAACGCGGCCTTTCGGAGAATTCTATCGCGAACTACGCGCTGGATATCAGGAAACTTGAGAACTGGCTGGCAGAGCATAAGGTAACCCACTCCCCGATCACCATAGACGAGGAGACCATGCAACAATTCGTTTACGATATAGCCAAGGAGGTCAATGCAAGGTCTCAAAGCAGGATCATATCCGGTTTACGCGGTTTTTTTGCCTACCTGGTCTTCGAGGATCTTCGGAAGGACAACCCCATGGAATTGATCGAAAGTCCGAAAACAGGACGTAAACTGCCGGATACACTTTCCACTTCGGAGATCGATCAACTTGTTGAGGCTATAGATCTGAGTAAACCACAGGGAGAAAGAAACCGGGCGATATTAGAAGTACTTTACGGTTGTGGTTTGAGGGTGTCTGAACTGATCGGGCTAAAGATCTCAGATCTTTTCTTCGACGAAGGATTCATTAAAGTCACTGGCAAAGGTGATAAACAACGTTTTGTACCCATAGGGGACCACACTATACGATATATCGAATTGTATCGAAGGGAGGTGAGGATTCATCAACCGGTTCAGCCCGAAGCTGTCGATACACTTTTTCTCAACCGAAGGGGGAAGGCCCTTACACGGGCTATGATATTCACAATCGTCAAGCAGCTGGCAGAAACAGCTGGTATTCGGAAAAAGATCAGTCCGCATACGTTCAGGCACTCTTTTGCCACTCACCTGCTGGAAAACGGGGCTGATCTTCGGGCTATTCAGCAAATGCTGGGACACGAGAGTATTACGACCACTGAAGTTTACACCCATATAGACAAACGTCACCTCACCGAAGTGATCAATAAATTTCACCCCAGGAGGCAGGATTGACGGCTATATTTAACGTTACCTTATCATCCTTCCCTTACTGATTTTGTAAATTGGATTATTAACAAATCAAGTCAATGAAAACATTACAATTTAGCAATGGCGACCGCATGCATGCCGTCGGATTAGGAACCTGGAAAGCTACCGGAAATGTTGTGAAACAGGCCGTAAAAGATGCGGTACATGCCGGAATGCGGCATATTGATACTGCTGCGGTCTACCAGAATGAGACCGAGATCGGTGAGGCAATCTCGGAATTGATTTCCGAAGGAACCATAAAACGCGACGATCTGTTCGTAACCTCGAAATTATGGAATAACGAGCATCATCCGGAAGATGTACTGCCTGCCCTGATCGAGAGTTTGAGAAAGCTTCAACTGGACTACCTCGATCTCTATCTAATACACTGGCCTGTGGCCTTCAAAAAGGATGTGTTCTTTCCCGGTGGGCCTGAAGACTATGTCTCACTGGAGGAATGTCCTATCAATGACACCTGGAAGCAGATGGAGGTTGCAAAACAACGAGGCTTCTCAAGACATATTGGCGTTTCAAATTTCAGTTCAAAGAAACTACGGGATCTTCTTGCTTCGGCAACAGAAACTCCGGAAGTAAACCAGGTGGAGTTACATCCCTTGCTTCAGCAAAATGGTTTGAGGGACTATTGTGAAAAGAATAACATCCTGCTGACAGCCTATTCTCCGCTGGGCTCAGGGGATCGTGATAGCAGTATGAAGGATGAAAATGAACCCAGTTTGCTTGAGATCGATGAGATTCGGCAAATAGCAGATAAACACCAGGTAAGCCCTGCAAGCGTGTTAATTGGATGGCATGTGAATCGGGGTAATTCCGTCATCCCGAAATCTACCTCTCCCTCACATATTCTGTCTAATTTCAAAGCCGGAAGTCTCAAACTGGATGCAGAGGATATGAACCGAATCGCTTCACTGGACAAAAACTACCGCTTTATCAACGGCAAGTTCTTTGAAGCACCGGAGAAGGGTTACACGAATATTTACGATGAATAGAAAAAGCCTCCGATCGGAGGCTTTGGTTATTTTGCGATATTAACGGCCCGGGTCTCACGTATTACCGTAACTTTTACCTGGCCCGGATAGGTCATATCCGTTTGGATCTTTTGAGAGATCTCGAAGGACAGTTGAGCGGCCTGCTCGTCACTGACCTTTTCACTTTCCACCATTACCCGAAGTTCACGTCCTGCCTGGATTGCATAGGCTTTATTCACACCAGTGAATCCAAAAGCTATTGCTTCAAGGTCTTTCAGTCTTTGAATGTAGGAATCAAGGACCTGCCTTCTCGCTCCGGGTCGGGCTCCGCTGATTGCGTCACAAACCTGGACAATAGGCGATAGTAGATTAGTCATTTCGATCTCATCGTGGTGAGCACCGATCGCATTGCATACGTCTGGTTTTTCACCGTATTTCTCAGCCCACTGCATCCCAAGGATAGCGTGTGGTACTTCAGTTTCAGATTCCGGCACCTTTCCAATATCGTGAAGCAGACCAGCTCGTTTGGCCAGTTTTGGATTCAGACCTAATTCTGAAGCCATAACTCCACATAGTTTGGCTACTTCTCGTGAGTGATGAAGAAGGTTTTGTCCGTAAGACGAACGGTATTTCATACGTCCTACAGCCCTGATAAGTTCGGGGTGAAGTCCGTGGATCCCCAGGTCGATCACAGTTCGTTTTCCAACTTCAACGATCTCTTCTTCGATCTGTTTTGTTGTTTTCCGAACCACCTCTTCAATTCTCGCAGGGTGGATTCGCCCGTCTGTCACCAGCTTGTGGAGGGACAGTCTTGCAACCTCTCGTCGCACCGAATCGAAACAGGAAAGTATAATGGCTTCAGGCGTATCATCCACGATGATCTCCACACCGGTGGCAGCTTCGATGGCACGGATATTACGTCCTTCCCTACCAATGATCCTACCTTTTACATCGTCACTTTCGAGGTTAAATACAGAAACACAATTCTCTATGGCCTCTTCGGTACCGATTCGTTGTATGGAATTGATCACGATCTTCTTCGCTTCCTGTTGGGCAGTGAGTTTTGCCTCTTCCATGGATGACTGCACAAAGGCCATGGCGTCTGTCTTGGCCTCTTCCCTGAGGCTTTCGATAAGCTGTGCTTTTGCGTCTTCGGCTGATAAGCTGGAAATGACCTCCAGTTGTTCTATCTGACTTCTGTGAAGCTTTTCCACCTCCGTTTGTTTTTTCTGAAGGTATTTAAGTCGCTCGTCGTATTCGTTGCGTTTTTCCTCGTATTCTGTGTTGAGTTTCTTGCTCTTCGAAAGTTCACTGGATATTTTGGATTCCTTATCGCGAATTCTTTTTTCTACTTCGGAAATCTTCTTTTCCCGGTTGAGTATCACCTTTTCGTGTTCGGATTTAAGCTCGATGAATTTCTCCTTAGCTTGTAAAATCTTATCCTTCTTAAGCGCTTCGGCCTCTGTCTTCGCTTCCTTTACAATGGAGGATGCGGTCTTTTTAGACTGCTTGATCACCCTGGAGGCGTTACTTCGTTCCAAAAGCTTGGCAACTACGAATCCAATGATCCCTCCTACTGCGCCGATTATTGCATACAATACAATGTTGTCCATTTATGTCAAAGTTTGAGATCCCGTTCCGGACGGGATCAGGTTTGTCCCTAGCGCCATGTCGAATGTTAGTTCCATGCGCTGGGTAACTATCAAAAAAAAAGCCTACACTAATAGTTGCATTTTGAATAAACTCCTTAAAAACAAGTTTAGGGCTAACAAGCTGGTCGAGTATCCGCTCAAAGGCGGCCCGCTCTTACAACTTCAACTCACCCTTTTTAAAGAATTCGTGTTGAGTTTACCAAAAATAATACTAGTGTAGGCAGTAACCTTAATTATATTTTAAAGAACGTCAGGATAAATGTTCATGCAACAATTCGTTCAGAGCCTTTAATTTCTCCTCGATATGTTGCGAATCGGTATCCTTATCGATTGCTTTTTGCTCTACCTGGGCGGCAAACTGAAGTGCGCACATCGCTAACACATCCTGCTTGTCCCTTACAGCATAGCTATTTTCGAACCTTTTGATCATTTCCTCAATCTTCTTCGCCGCTCGTCTCAAGCCTTCTTCCTGGGATGGGTTGATGGTTAATGGATACACCCTATCCGCGATCGAGATCTTTATTTTTAGCTGGTTCGACATATTGTCTATTCGGAAAGTTGTGAAATACAGCTGTCAATTTCCCGAACTAAAGCATTTATTTTGAGTTTCGTGTCTCGTTTATGTTGGTCGCTGCCGAGCATCGAATTTGCCATTTTCAACGATTCACATTTGGCGCGCAGATTTTCGATCTCACCATGAGACTCATCCTGTAGCGACCTCAGTGACCTAACCTGTTCTTCCAGCTTGGTCTTCGCCGCTTTTAGTTTCTCGTGCCTGTGAAGCAATTTACTTATCCTGTTCTCCAGGGAATCAACTACTTCAGAAATGGAACTCATTAAAAAATTATTTCAATACTCTACAGACAAAGTTAACCAACCGTTATAAATATGCCAACACTTTTGTAGATTTTTTGTATTATTGATCGACGAAGATAACAATGCTGTTCACCCCCCGTTTCTATAATATTTCTAATTCATTAAAACACATGCGCCTACTTGCTCTAGCCATATTCCTGGGTGGTTTTTGCTATGCACAAAACAATGTGCCTCAAGATTATTTCGACCATCCCCTGAAGATCCCTATGATCCTCTCAGGTAGTTTTGGCGAATTGCGCTCGAATCATTTTCACAGCGGACTCGATATTAAAACTCAGCAGCGGGAAGGAATCCCGATCTACGCCCCGGCCGACGGCACGGTAACACGGATCAAGGTTGGGCATTACGGCTATGGAAAAGCCCTCTACATTTCCCACCCTAACGGCTACAGTACTGTTTATGCACACCTTCAGAAATATGCAGGTGAGATAGAGGAATTCGTAAAAAGAACCCAGTACGCCCGAGAGTCCTACGAGGTTGAAATGTTCCCTGATGCAGGTAAGCTAAAGGTAAATCGAGGAGATCTTATCGGGTATACGGGAAATTCAGGAAGCAGTGGCGGTCCGCATTTACACTTTGAGATCAGAGACGCCGGTTCCAGGCCCATGAACCCGTTATTGTTCGGAATAGAGATCCCCGATAGTAAAAAACCATTGGTAAACTCGGTCGTCGCATACCCTTTGGATGAAGGTGCACATATCAATGGTTCGCAAAACCCCGAAAAACTCAGGCTGGTTCTTCAAAAAGACGGTTCCTACCGTACCGAAGGTGTCACGGCACTTGGAAAGTTAGGGTTTGGTGTTTCAACCTACGATCAACAAGACGGTGCTTCGAATAAGAACGGGGTGTACAAGATCGTGACCACGGTGAACGGAAAGGAGAATTTCAATGTTCTTTTCGAAAAGTTCTCGTTCGGGGAAACACGATACCTCAATCGCTTTATCGACTACCACTACTGGATGACGAACAAGAGCAGGGTGCAAAAACTATTCAGACAACAAAACAACCCACTGAGCATCATCACCAAGGAAGTGGATGGCGGTGAAGTAACGATAGAAGAAGGGCTAGACACGAGCTACGTTATTGATATCATGGACTACAGCGGAAATACTGTGAAGATCGTTGTTCCGTTAAGTGGTAAGTCTGTGGAGATCAGTAAACCAAAGGATGACAGGAGTACCGAAGATTTTATCTATGCCAACCAGGCGACTTCAATCACCAAGGGAAAATTCAGCATCTACATTCCGGCAGACGCCCTGTATGAAGATACTTTCCTGAATATCGAAGCCAGGGGAGATACCCTGATCTTTCACGAGGATAATATCCCAATCCACAAGAATATTTCCATTACCGCAGATGCATCTAATTACAAAAAGGAGGACCTGGACAAAGTTTACCTCGGAAGACTCAACTATAAAGGCGATCCTTATTACAACACCACCTACCGGAAAGGCAATACACTTACAGCCAAAACCCGAACTTTCGGGACGTTTACCATGGTAGTGGACGATACTCCGCCTACGATCCGCCCGGTTAACTTTACCGACGGAAAATGGATCAGCAGTAACAAGACATTGAAGGTTAAGATCGAAGATGATCTAAGCGGGATCGGGAGCTACAGGGCGACCATCAACGGCAAGTTCATCCTCATGGAATATAATTACAAAAAAGACGTTCTAACCTATGATTTCGATGATAATATTATTTCCGAAGCAGAGAACAATTTAAAAGTGAATGTTGTAGATAATGCCGGAAATAGTGCTACATTTGAAGCAACTTTTTTCAGAAAATAACGCTAAAATAAACTTTTGAGAACTTCGCGAATACTTCTACTACTGCTGTTTCTTGGATCAAGTTTATCCATCTTTTCACAAAACGCTACCGTAAAAGGGGTCATCCTGGATGAGAACAATGTTCCCATCGACAATGTGAATGTAACCTACGACGGAACCGGTACGATAACCGATTTCGACGGCTATTACCTTATCGAGATCCCGGCTAACCAGGATATTACCATTTCATTCACACACCTGAGCCACGGTAACATTTCACAAACATTCAACCTGAAACCTAACCAGGATTACGAGTTCAACCCTGTCATGAAGATAGATGTGGAACAGATCGGGACGGTAACGATCACAGGAAGAAAAAAACGCACAAGAGTGGAAGAAACCGGGGTTTTGTCGATAGATCCTGAAACAATCGAAAAGATACCGGGAGCACAACCGGGGGTCGAGAACCTGCTGAAATCTCTGCCGGGGGTTAGTGGTAACGACGAATTGAGCACGCAGTATGCCGTACGAGGTGGAAACTACGATGAAAACCTGGTGTATGTGAACGAAATTGAAGTGTACCGGCCCTTCCTCATCAGAAGCGGACAACAGGAAGGTTTGAGCTTTGTAAATACAGACCTTACTCGGTCTGTCGACTTCTCTGCCGGTGGATTCCAGTCGAAGTTTGGCGACAAACTATCCTCTGTTCTAGATATCCAGTACCGACAACCAAGATATTTCACGGCCAGCGCAGATCTCAGTTTACTTGGCGCAAGTGCCTCTGTGGGCGGTATTTCCAAGAATGAACGACTTACCGGTATAGTTGGATTACGCTATCGCGATAACAGCTTGTTCGTTGATGCAAAGCAGACGGAAACCAATTTCCGCCCTCGTTTTGCCGATGCTCAAACATATATCACTTACAAATTCAACAATAAATTCGAACTGGGATTCCTCGGAAACCTGTCGATAAACCAATACGATTACGAACCGCTTACGCGTCAGACCAACTTCGGAACCCTCGCAGACCCTGTAGCCTTATTGGTATTCTACGAAGGCCAGGAAGAAGACCGTTACAATACCTATTTCGGGGCTTTGAAAGCCACCTACGCTGTATCGGATCAATACACGGCGAAAATGATCGGTTCCGTATACCAGACCACGGAGCAGGAGTATTTCGACATCCTTGCACAGTACCGATTGGGAGAGGTGAATACCAATATCGGTGATGAAAACCTTGGCGATGTGGAGTTTTCTGAAGGGATCGGTTCCCAGCTAACTCACGCGCGTAACGACCTGGATGCACTGATCGTGAACGTGGAGCACAAAGGAGTGTACCGTTTGAAATCGATTGAAGAAGATAAAAATGCCGCAGTGATCGAATACGGCATCAAATACACCCATGAAGACATTCGCGACCGCGTGCAGGAATACGAGATCATCGATTCGGCCGGATTTTCCATCCGCCCTCCCCTGCCCGATTTCGTGAACGACCAACCGTACAACCCATTCACATCACCAATTGTTCCATACAATACCATTCGGGCCACAAATAATGTGCAGACGGATCGTATCCAGGGATATGTACAATGGAGTAAGAAGACCGAACTGGGAAGCAATGAGGTATGGCTTAATGCCGGGGTGCGAGCGCACAACTGGACGGTCAGTGGCGATGGTATCGAGAGTAATACGCAAACGGTTTTTAGTCCGCGTGCACAGGTTTCACTGAAGCCCGACTGGGAAATGGACATGCTTTTCCGAATTTCGGGAGGGATCTATCATCAACCACCCTTTTATCGTGAGCTGAGAGACTCCACCGGAACCGTACGTCCGGGTGTAAAAGCACAGCAATCCATACACATCGTGCTGGGCAATGATTACAGCTTTGACCTCTGGGGCAGGCCGTTTACCCTTAATTCCGAAGTATACTACAAGAAATTAAACGATGTTAACCCCTATACCCTAGAGAATGTAAGAATTCGTTACAGGGCTCGAAATAACGCCGAAGCCTATGCCGCAGGAGTTGACCTGCGATTGGCCGGGGAATTTGTTCCGGGCACGGAAAGCTGGGTGAGCTTTGGTTATCTGAGAACAGAAGAGAATATAGACGATCGAGGCTATATTTTCAGGCCTACGGACCAGCGACTGAAATTCGGTGTGTTGTTCCAGGATTACGTAAAAGTGATACCGGATCTGAAAATGTACCTCAATATGGTGTACAATACCGGATTACCGGGCGGATCCCCTAGCTACGCCGATCCTTACGACTTCCAGACCCGATTACCGGACTACAAACGTGCCGACCTCGGAGTTTCCTATGTGTTGGTGCATGAGGATAAACTTAGGGACAGCGGATGGCTGAAACCCTTCAAGGAACTTAGTATTGGTGCAGAGATCTTCAATATCTTCGACGTTAGGAATTCCATCACTAATACCTTTGTGCGTGATGTCTATACCAAAGTTCAGTATTCCATACCAAACTTCCTGACGCCGCGTGTTTACAACGTTCGGGTAACAATGAAATTCTAGATCAGGAATTTACGAATTCACGAAGTACGTCCACAACGTAATCGATCTCCTCTTTTTTGTTGAATGAAGAAAATGAGAATCGTACGGAAGGCCGTTTGAAGTGCTCTTCGGAAAGAATCTCTTTTAAAACGTGTGACCCTCCTTCGCTTCCACTCTGGCAGGCACTTCCTTTCGAACAGGCGATACCCTTGAGATCCAGCTGGAACAACAATAACATGGCCTTTTCAGCAGAAAGCGGAAGGCAAACATTGATCAGGGTATAAGTACTCTCTTCCATAGCTTCACAAGCTCCGTTGAAGTGTACACCGGGAACATGTTTTTTTAATTGCTGAATAAAGTACTCTTTGAGCGACCGTATATAGGCCTTTTCCTTCTCCAAGTTTTGGTAGGCGATCCTTAGGGCTTCCGACATACCGGCAACAGCATAAACAGGCTCCGTTCCTGCACGCATACCCCTCTCCTGCTGACCACCGTGGATCAAAGGCTTTAAGCCACTATTCTTACGGATAAAGGCAAAACCAACACCCTTGGGCCCGTGGAACTTGTGGGCAGCAGCGGCGGCGAAATCGACAGGAATTTCGGAGAGATCCACTTCAAAGTGACCTATTGACTGCACCATATCGCTGTGAAACAAAGCTCCGTGGTCCTTACACAAGTTTGCAACCCTATTGAGGTCTATCATGGTGCCAACCTCGTTATTGACATGCATGAGGCTTACCAGGGTCTTCTCTTCAGAAGCCTTCAGAAGTGCCTCTAAACTATCATAATCGATACAGGCTGTGGGTTTTAAATCGACGTAATCCACCTTGATTCCATGTTTATCCTCTAGCACCTCTATGGTGTGCAACACGGCATGATGTTCGATCTTACTGGAAATTATCCTCTTTACACCCAGATCACTAACCGCACTTTGCAATATGAGATTATCGGCTTCCGTACCCCCGGATGTAAAGATTATCTCAGAAGCAGAGACCTTAAGATGTCCGGCAATTTCCTTTCTTGCTGTTTCAAGTAAAGATTTAGATGATCTCCCATAAGAATGTGTAGATGAAGGATTTCCGTATTCTGTTTTAAGAACTTCAGACATACACCGAATTACCTCACTTCTCAATTCTGTTGTTGCAGCGCTATCCAGGTATACTTTTCTCATGTGGCGCAAAAATACACATTAATATAGATTTGAAATCAACTAATTCTAAAGATTTGCGTTACTTTGTTGTAGCTGAAAATCTTTTCATGAAGAAATACCTTTCCATTCTTTTGTTTACCCTGGTGTTGTCTGGTTGTGACGATGGTGATATCATCCTTACTTCCTTTGATTTTGGTGATGCGAACCTGGAATTTTGTGGAGGACCGGGCGATTATGTCTTTTATAAGATCAACACTCAGTCTGCCGAAAGCATTGCTGTGCAGTTAGGAACCACAGACGTATTGTTTTTTGAAAGCGACACCCTTAGTTTCGCAATAAACGGATCTTCCAATATCGTTTCCTATCGAACCTATTCGGAAGCGGTGGGATCCGAGTATTTCTGCGATAATATTCCTCCCACAAGTCCGGAAGTGATCAGTAGTTACCTGGGGACGGATGGCACAGCTATTCTATTTATCACTGCCCTGTTAGACGATAACGACGGAGTTCCGTTTGTCAATAGTTTCGATCCCATGGAAGAGGGCTTTGGTGATTTCGACAATGACGGGCTGCCCAATTTCTATGATGACGACGATGATGGGGATAATGTTCCTACCATCGCAGAATTGGGGGATGACCCGGAAAACCCTATGAACACTGATGGTGAAGACAATGTAGATTACCTTGATGAGGACGACGATAACGACGGGGTCCTAACACGATACGAGGTGGGTAGTAAGAAGGATCTGAACCCCAGGGACAACATCCTGGACCCTAATGTAGGTCCGAATTACCTGAACCCTGCTGTAACTATAATGTTCGTAGTGGATCAATTCAGGGTGCACACTTACAATATCACAACTGACGCGCGCTTGAGGATCGAAAACCTTGTATTAACCTCGGATAGTGAGCAAATTACCCAGCAAACACTCAACATGGGAACTATAAGCGGTATCCTGAATACCGATATCACGCTTACGCCCGAGTTTCCAGACTAGGGTGTTTTATTCTGAAAAATATACACTTCGGTAGCGCCCCTCCCATATTTCTGAAAATCCGCATCGTAGAATTTAAGGTTGTCGTAGCGCTTGAACAGGTATTCCAACTCGGCACGTAGTACGCCGTCACCAATACCGTGAATGAACACTATACGTTGTATACGTTTTTTGATAGCGAAATCGAGTTGTCTTTTTGCGGTATCCAGTTGAATGGTCAGCATATCATAATTTGACAGCTGTTTTGTGGAATTGACCAGTTTGTGGATATGCAGATCCACCTCCATAGCCGGCTGAACACGCTCTTTAGGCTTGATTCGGACATTCTTTTTTGGTTTTGATGATTCTTTCTCGTTTTTGGCCCTGGCAACACTTTCAAAACTAACATGGGTACCAGCCATACTGTTCCCTGTAACCACCAGTTCCCTCGGATGGAAACTCATCTCAAAGTCGTCTTCGGTTAGAATAGTGATATCTTCCTGAGCGACTTTTATCACGGTTCCCTTGATCGCATCATCGATGGTCTCCACCTGATCCCCTATTTTAATCATCTTGTAATCAATTTCTTACAATTAACATACAGTTTATCGAGATTTAAAGCCTTTAAACGAAATCATTACTCGATTTTTTATGTTTTTCGTCGAATTTAACCTCTTAAAACTGTGATAATTGAATATTATTTCTATTTTTACCTCGGTTAATAGCGTCGTTTTGCCCCCAAGATGACGTAAAATTATTAGATAAATATGAAAAACCTACTACTTTCTTCAGTTGTGTTACTTGTGTCATACTCCGCTATGGCCCAATTGTATGTAACTCCAAATGGGGCTACTGATTCTTACGTATATGTTAGTGATGAAGTTCTGTTTGTCGAACAAGATGTTAACCTGGTTGCCAATAATACCGGGACCACAGAAGCAAGCATATACTTGCGTGACGAAGCCCAGTTGATACAGGGAGCCACAGCTTCTGCTAATTCGGGTACAGGATTCATTTCTGTATACCAGGACAGTAATTCAGATTCTTACGATTACAACTTCTGGTCTTCTCCGGTTGGTAATCAATCGCTTGCCGGTAGCGGCAACGTGAATTTCGGTGTTTTGAATCTTTATGATGCAAATTCAGTGACAGATTCAGACCAGGCTTTGGTTACCGCAGGATATAACGGTTCCCCATCTCCTAACCTGACCATCTCCAGAAGATGGCTGTACAAAAGACCAGCAGGAGGAGGATACCAGGCACTATTCTCGAATTTCGCGGTTCCCGCAGGAATGGGATTCACTATGAAGGGGGTAGGCGATTCAGGTGGTCATGGGAATCAGTTTGTTGATCCTATGAACCAGAATTACGACTTCCGCGGGCGTCCGAATAACGGGACGATCGCCGTTGCTGTAATGAATAATGAGAGCACCTTATCCGGTAATCCGTATCCTTCTGCTATTGATCTGTTTGAAGTATACTTTGATGCGGATAATACCGAAATAGGTGAATTTAGATTCTGGGACGAGGATAGAAGTATTAATTCTCACTATTATGTAGATAATAAAGGTGGTTATGCAACCTGGATCCCAGGAAGTACAAATTATGCCACGGTTCATTCAACAGGTGGTGTATATACCAGAGCAACCTTCCTGAATTACGACAATTCGGGTAACCCTAGTGGTGGAAGCACAGGTATGGGAGAGGATGTTGAAAGGCTTTACTCCCCTATCGGACAAGGCTTTAATATTTTTGCCACTGCAGCTGGTGACGGTCTTGTTTACTTTAAGAACAGTCACCGTGTATACGAAACTGAGAGTGGAAGTCCGTTCTCGACCTTTAGAACTCCACAAGGAGGTTCAACCACAGGCGTTGGAACACGAAATACCCCGGTAGTCGATGCTGATGTAGATGATGATCCGTATGCAGGATATCCACCTACTATGAGATTGTATACGATGTTCGGAGAGTCGCATTTGAGAGATATGGTTCTAATCCTGAACGACGAGGCAACAGATGGCTATGACCGTGGAATGGATGCCAGACACCCAATGGATGGAGCCAAGGCAGAAATCTACTTCCCGATCGTTCATGGAGATAACGGTCCAAAACCATACGTGATACAGTCGCTTCCTTATTCCCCAGGGAAAAAGGTGCCGATTACATTTGAGATCGAGATCGGCACACCTGTAAAAATAACTGCAGTAGAGCAGATCAACCTTCCATCGCGTGCATACCTTTGGGACAGTGTTGGTAACACCTACCAGGAAATAACCAATGGAAATGAAGCGGAATTGTTGCTTCACGAAGGAACCTTCGATAACCGTTTCTTTATCGTCTTCAGAGGTGGAGATCCTAACATCAATCCTGGCCTGATGACAGGCACCAGAGCACCAGAGGTCATTGCCAGCGTAGACTTCTTCCAGAACAATCCTGCGTCACAACTTGAAGTGGCGAATCCGGAAGGATACGACATCAAATCGGCTTCGATATTCGATATGTCCGGGAAACTTGTTCTTAACCAGCAAGACCTGGGTAACAGTAACTATTTCACCTTCTCCACTGCAACATTCAGTGATGGTGTATATATCGTGAAACTGATCACCGAAGATGATATCACTATCGATTATCGTATGACGGTTCACAACAAGAGATAACCCATGATCCTGAAAGGCATTGACGATTATATGTTGCCATGCCTTACGAAGAAATATTTAGGTATTGATTGCTTTGGCTGCGGAATGCAACGTTCCGCAGCCTTTCTTTTTCAGGGTGAATTCGTAGCGGCATTTAAGATGTACCCGGGGATCTTTCCACTGATAGCTTTGGTTTTCTTCCTTGCCCTGAATATGTTCTTCAAGATCAAATACGCAGAGCGAATTAAAATTATTCTTATCTTGACTACCATCACTTTCATCGTGGGTAATTTTATTCTGAAATTAATGTTACACTAATCCTATATCAACATGGAAAAACAAAGACTTAATACAACCATCGTCTACGTCCTCTCGATCGTAGGTTTTATATGTTGCTGTGTCCCTCTTATCGGGATCGTTCCTTCGGCTATCGCATTCTTTATTGCTAATGGTAAAGTGAAGGAATGGAAGGCAAATCCGGAAAACTACGAAAATGGCCAGGCGATGAACACCGCACGGATCATTGCACTGGTGGTACTCATAATTAATGCCCTGTACCTGGCTTATAACATCTTCCTGATCTTTTCAGCCGGAGGATGGGACGCATACATGGAACAGCAGAGAGCAATTATGGAACAATACGGTATCCAGTCTTAATAGTAAGATCATAAACGAAAAAAGCGGCCTGTCGGCCGCTTTTTTTATTCAAACTCCCTTAGAGTCTTGATTATAATATCAATGCATTCATGCAATTGTGATTCTGTCATAACCAAAGGAGGTGCAAACCGTATGATATTCCCATGGGTAGGCTTTGCCAGTAAACCATTATCACGCAGTTTCAGGCATATCTGCCATGCCGTGTCTCCCTCCTCGGTGTCATTTATAACAATGGCATTAAGCAATCCTTTTCCTCGTACTAACTTACAAATAGAACTCTCCCGGATGTACTCATTCATCCTATCCCTGAAGATCACACCAAGTTTCCCGGCGTTTTCGGCCAGATTCTCGTCCCTGATTACTTCCAGAGCCGCAATCGCCACGGATGCAGCCAGCGGATTGCCACCGAATGTGCTTCCGTGATTACCGGGATGTATCACATTCATGATCTCGTTATCGGCCAATACAGCAGAAACTGGATAAACTCCACCACTCAATGCCTTACCGAGTATCAGGATATCGGGCTTTACATTTTCGTGGTCACAGGCGAGTAATTTACCCGTACGGGCTATTCCGGTCTGAACTTCATCTGCAATGAACAGAACATTGTGCTTGTCACACAATTCCTTGGCACGTTTAAGGTATCCGTCTCCAGGCACATATACTCCGGCTTCACCTTGTATGGGTTCTACCAGGAATCCGGCAATATCGTTGTTTTGTTGAAGCGTTTCTTCCAGCTCCTGAAGATTGTCGTATTCAATTTTAATGAATCCCGGGGTATAAGGCCCAAAGTGTTTCCTGGCCACGGGATCATTCGAAAATGATACAACGGTTGTGGTCCTTCCGTGAAAATTGTTCTTACATACAATGATCTTCGCCTCATTGATATCGATCCCCTTTACTTCATAAGCCCATTTACGGCAAAGCTTTATAGCTGTTTCAACAGCTTCTACCCCGGTATTGATTGGCAGGAGTTTGTCGAAACCAAAGTACTCTGTTGTGAATTTTTCATATTTACCAAGTACATTGTTGTAGAAAGCCCTGCTGGTAAGCGTAAGTTTCTTGGCCTGCTCGGTGAGAGCCTCTACAATCTTCGGGTGGCAATGACCCTGGTTGACGGATGAGTATGCGGAAAGGAAATCGTAGTATTTCCTGCCCTCAACATCCCAGACATAAACTCCTTCCCCCCTACTTAGGACAACAGGCAGCGGATGATAGTTCTGAGCGCCATACTTGTTTTCCAACGCCATGGCTTCCTGTGATAAAGTGTGTTGTGCTACAGACATAACATTCAATATTAAATTATAAAAATCAACGAATTCCTACTGTACCTTTATTTTTCCGAGAAGCCGGAAATTCAGCGGAGGAGAGAAATCATCCTTGGATGCAAATTAATAAATTATCGCATTATCTTTTTACACTTTTAACGGAATTTTATTTCAGGTCTTTGTTGAATATGATCGGTAAACTTCTTTTTCTCCGGAAAACAACTTAGTCCTGTTTTTCACGGTTATTTTCTTTCGCTATGCGTATTTTTGCGGCTATGTCAAGAAGGAATAAACGTGTTATCTTCGAAAATGTCGAGATTATCGACGCCGGTGCAAGGGGCAAATCCGTGGCCAAAGCCCCGGACGGCCGGGTTATCTTTGTCAATAATGCTGTACCCGGTGATATTGCTACTATTCAGACATATAAAAAACGAAAGTCATATTACGAAGGAAGTGCGATCTCATTCTCGAAGTATTCCGATAAACGCGTAGAACCAGTATGTGAACATTTCGGGACTTGCGGAGGTTGTAAATGGCAGTCAATGGCCTATGAATCACAGCTGTTTTACAAGCAAAAGGAAGTTCAGAACAACCTTACTCGACTCGGCGGTATAGAATTACCGGAGATCCGTTCGATATTACCTTCAAAAAATACTTACTTCTATCGCAATAAGATGGAATTTTCTTTCAGTGATAGTAAATGGCTGACCAAAGAACAGATCGAGAGCGAAGCGACCATTGAGAACCGGAACGCCCTGGGCTTTCATATCCCCGGGATGTGGGATAAGATCTTGGATATCGACACCTGCCATCTGCAGGCAGATCCCAGCAACGCCATTCGAAACTTTGTGCACACCGAGGCAGAGGCTCTCGGACTCTCCTTTTTCAATACAAGGCGACAAGAAGGATTGCTGAGAACACTTATGATAAGAACCAGCAGCACCGGGGACATCATGGTACTGATCCAGTTCTTTTATGAAGACGAACAAAAGCGAATCGAACTTCTGGATTCCATAAAGAATAAGTTTCCTCAAATAAAATCCCTGCTGTACGTGATAAATTCCAAAGGAAACGATACTATCTACGATCAGGACGTGATCTGCCATCACGGAGAGGATCACATCTTCGAGGAAATGGAAGGTCTGAAATTTAAGATCGACGCCAAGTCCTTCTATCAGACAAATAGTGAACAAGCTTACGAACTTTACAAAGTAACAAGGGATTTTGCGGGACTTACCGGTAACGAGCTAGTATACGACCTGTATACCGGTACAGGTACGATCGCTCAGTTTGTAGCGGGAAAAGCTTCTCACGTCGTGGGAATAGAAGCCGTGCCGGAGGCCATCGAGGCAGCTAAGGAGAATGCTGAAAGGAACGGTATTGAGAATGCCACCTTTATCGTTGGAGATATGAAAAAAGTATTCAACGACAATTTCATCCGGGAATTCGGCAATCCCGATGTGGTGATCACCGATCCGCCAAGGGATGGCATGCACGCAGATGTGGTCTTACAATTACTGAAACTAGCTCCTCAACGCATTGTTTACGTGAGCTGCAATAGTGCTACCCAGGCTAGAGACCTGAAACTTCTGGATGAATTGTATGAAGTGATGGACGTGCAACCGGTTGATATGTTCCCACAGACATATCATGTGGAAAATGTTGTACTTTTGGAAAAACGTAAATAGCTACCGTTTTATGTTGAAAAGGTTCCTGATCCTTTTTATAATTGCCATCGCTTTCCTGGGCTGTACCCGGGACGATATTTGTGAAGAGGGTGCGCAAACCACTCCCCTGTTGATCATCACCTTTAACGATATTGTTGATCCCACCCAACGCAAGGCGGTTCCAAGCCTGACCGTCGAAACACTTGATTTCAATAGTGTTCAGGTGATCTCCGAAGAAACTACCGATTCTATTGTGATCCCGTTGCGTAACTCCGCAATCGAGACAAGTTATCGGTTCAAAAAAGCAGTTGGAACAGCCAGTCCGAATAACGACGTGCTAACTTTTAGGTATTCCACCGAAGATATTTATGTTAATCGCGCCTGCGCCTTCAAAACAATTTATCATGAGCTTAATGCTTTGATCCAGGATGAAGGTAGTGCGAACTGGATTTTGCAATTGGATATAGAAACCCCTGATGTAGTTGATGAAACTGAAACTCACATTACTATTTTTCACTAGCCTGTTTCTTTGCCAGGTCATGGCCCAGGAAACTGCTACTGATAGCATCCCGACTAAAAAGGACAGTTATGGGTTGCGAGTTGGGGTCGACCTTTCCAAACCAATACGCACCTTGCTGGAAGATGGGTATTCCGGTTTCGAGATCGTGGGTGATTTCAGGATTTCGGAGAGATTCTTTGTGGCAGCGGAAATTGGAAACGAGGAAAAGGAACGATTCGAGAGTAACCTGAATTCAATCGCATCGGGAAGTTATGTAAAATTGGGTGCCGATTTCAACGCCTACCAGAACTGGTTGGGGATGGAAAATCTCATCTATGGTGGCCTTAGATACGGTTTTTCAACCTTTAAACAGGAACTCCTGGCCTATGGGATCTACACTACAAATCAAACCTTTCCCGGAACTTTCAGAGTTGACCCACAGGAATTTACCGGTTTAACTGCTTCCTGGGTGGAACTCCAGGTGGGTGTTAAGACAGAGATCCTGAACAATCTCTATTTAACGATCAATCTTCAGCTGAAACGGATGATTTCCCAAAAGGAACCGGAAAATTTCGACAACCTGTACATTCCGGGCTTCAACCGTACCTATGACTTCAGTGAGTTTGGTGCCGGCTATGGTTACAGCATCTCCTACCTGATTCCCATTTTCAAGAAATAGCCATTAATTCTTTTTTGCCTTCCTACTGCCTTCGTACAGCTCATAGCGGACAAACCTACTCTCCAGCTTACCATTGTAGAGTTTGATTTTTTTTGATGGGCGCAGACCTACGCTCTTCAGTGCCTCCATATTGCTGGTGATCATCCAGGCGTTCGATCCCGGATATCCTCGTTTCAGGGTGTTTCCAATATTGGCGTAGAATTCAGAAATATCCGAAACCGATAACCGCTCATCATATGGCGGATTGAAAACCAGGTGCAACGGCCGACTGGTTTCCTTTTCCGATTCAAAAAAATCCTGGACCCTGATCTCGATAAAATCCTGCAAATTGGCATTCTTTACATTCTGTTTTGCCTTTTTTACCGCCACGGGGTCGCTATCATAACCATAGATCTTGAAATGAAAGTCCTTTATCTTTTTAAGAGCAGCATTTTCGATGATTTCGTACAGATCAGGATCATAATCGGGCCAGTTCTCAAACCCGAATTCATCCCGGTTCAGGTTCGGGGGAATGTTACAGGCGATCATGGCTGCTTCAGCAAGAATAGTACCACTACCACACATAGGATCCATAAAATCACATTGACCGCTCCAGCCGCTAAGCATGATCATTCCTGCTGCCAGAACCTCGTTGATTGGTGCGAGAGTTGCAGCAGTCTTGTATCCGCGTTTGTGAAGTGACGCCCCGGAACTGTCCAGCGAAACTGTGCAAATATTTCGGTCGATATGAACATTGATACGCAAACTCGGGTGATCCAGGTTGACATCCGGTCTTTTGCCTTCACGCTCCCGGAATCTGTCAACGATGGCATCTTTGGACTTCAATGCCACGAACTGGGAATGTGTGAATTGCTTTGAGAACACCGTAGCATCCACTGCCAGGGAACCGTCCACATCCATATGGTTCTCCCAGGGTATATCATAGATCTTCCTGTACAGGTCATCTTCATTGAATACATTGAAGGCTGTAATGGGTTTAAGTATCTTGATGGCCGTACGACAACACAGGTTGGCTTTGTACATAAAACCGGTGTCACCCTCAAAAGTGACATGCCGCACACCTGTCTCAACCGCCGAAGCACCCAATTGCCGCAATTCCTGTGCAAGCAGTTCTTCCATCCCGTACAGGGTCTTCGCCAACATCTTAAAGTTCTTTTCCATAGTTCAAAAACAGAAATCGCGTAAAAATACAGCATTTTTAGCCGGGAATTCCCCTGTATGAAAAAATACGGTTTTAAATCATGTATAGCCCCACCTAATGCGCCACCCACGGAGATTAATATGTATATTTGGGTAATGAATTACGTGCTTCTGTTCCTGGCGGTTGCCATAGGTTATATCATCGCGAGCGTACTGCGTTCCAGGCAGCCCAGACAAATGTCCCTTTTCCTGGCTTTCAGTGGAGCTTTCCTGCTTTCAATGACGATCAACGAGTTGTTGCCCGAAGTCTTCGAAATGCCCACCGATCGGATCGGCGCTTTTATTATGAGCGGGGTATTGCTCCAGATACTGCTGGAATACTTTTCGAGAGGTGCCGAACACGGACATGTGCACAATCACTTGAAGAACAGGAATTTTCCCTGGATGCTGTTCATCAGTTTATCTATACACGCCATTCTTGAAGGATTTCCAATTTCAGAAAATAATAGCATACTGATCGGGATCATCATCCACAAGATACCCGTGGCGATCATATTGTCCTTCTTTTTCATGAATGCTGGGTACAAAAAGTGGATAACCCTTACTTTTATGGTTCTATTTGCTTTAATGACTCCACTGGGTAGTTTTTTATCTGCAAATATGGAACTCCTTCAGGACTACCACACCGAAATAATGGCCATTGTTATCGGAATCTTTCTTCACGTATCCACTACCATTTTGTACGAAAGCAGCAAGGATCATAAATTCAATATGGCAAAGCTCCTGATCATCATACTGGGGTTCGGGACCGCCTATTTCATTTAATATCAGATGACATCAGTGAAGATGAAGAAGAAGTGAAAGACACTACCGGCCAGCACGAACATATGCCAGATCGCATGGTTAAATGGTATCTTTTGTACCACGTAAAACAATATCCCTACGGTGTAGAAACCACCTCCTAATGCCAGGAGTGTAAGTCCGAGTGTGGATTGAGCTTCAATAACACTACCAAGATCGAAAACGATCAGCCATCCCATGACCAGGTATAAGAGTAGGGAGACGATCTCAAATTTACCGGTAAAGAAGATCTTCAGCACGGTACCGATCGCCGCAATGATCCATACCGTCCAGAACAACATCCAGCCGGAATCGTGTTCCAGTGATATCAGGGCAACCGGTGTATAGGTTCCTGCGATCAGTAGATAGATACTTATGTGGTCGAGTTTTCGGAGAACGGGCTTCCATTTGATATGAGAAATCGCATGATAAAGTGTTGATGCACTGTACAATACGATTACAGAAATTGCATACATCAGAATACTGAAAGTACTGTAAGGTGACTTCTCATTATCGAAAACCAGGAGGAGTACGAGACCTGCGATCCCGAGTAGAATTCCCAGTCCGTGTGAGATTGTATTCCAGAGTTCTTCTTTCTTGGTGTACATCTATAATGATTCTTTTTATTGCAATTTGCTTCGCAACCGGGCTATCCGTTCTATCTTTTCATGCAAATCTAAGGCATAAAAAGGATATCACTCCTATCCCTTTTGCCAAAGTTTACACAA
>JAUIIU010000044.1 GCA_030431695.1 Bacteroidia bacterium
ACATCCCGATAATACGGGCAAATCCCACACTGATCTCATGTTCCTGCAATTTCGGGATCTCTTTGTACAACTTATCCACAGCAGCATCAAATTCATTTGCGGTTACTTTTTTGAATAGGAAGGGATATTCGCTGTGAACTGTATTTTGAAGGAATCTGAGGTCTTCCTGCCACTGTTTGGCAGTAAATTTCGATTGCGCACTCACCTGGATCGCCAGGAAAGCGATGAGGAGTAGAACTAGTTTTTTCATTTTTGATTGATTAATGGTTATAATTAAAAGTGTGAAAAACAGCCGATTTGTTACATTTTTTGAGATATCAATTTACCGAATACCTCACTCATTTGGTAAATAAATGTATTTTTAGGGCACTTCATTTCCATTAAAACCTATTCGATGAAAAAACTTCTCATTCTTTCTCTACTTCTGATTTTGTCAATTCCAGTACACTCCCAAAGTTCCGATCCGGTGATCGAAGCAATGATCAAGGAGGCTAACGAAAACTCCATGCTGGAACAACTAGGACATGAACTAATGGATATAGTTGGCCCCAGATTGGTTGGCACTCCTCAAATGCAGCATGCCCATGAATGGGCCGTGGGTCGATACGCCGGATGGGGCATCGAGGCCCGCAATGAAAAATACGGTGAATGGCGTGGTTGGGAGCGTGGGATCACACATATAGACATGGTCCATCCCAGGATCCAAAGCCTGCAAGGAACTCAGCTAGCGTGGAATCCCGGTACCAGCAAGGAAGGAGTAACCGCCGAATTAGTGGTTCTTCCAACAGTTCAGGATTCCCTGGAATTTACTAAATGGCTGCCTTCAGTAAAAGGCAAATTAGTGATGATCTCAATGCAACAAATCACCGGTCGGCCGGACGACAACTGGGAGGAATACGCTACGGAAGAGTCTTTTGAAAAGATGAAAAAGGAGCGCGACGAGCATAACACCGCCTGGAGAGATAATATGAAGCGAATGGGGCACTCCTCAAGGACCTTACCGGCTGCTCTCGAAGAAGCAGGGGCAGCAGGCTTGGTGATGTCTTACTGGTCACGGGGATTTGGAGTGAACAAGATCTTTGGAGCACGTACAAAGAAAATTCCTACCGTAGACCTCGAGCTTGAAGACTACGGATTGCTTTACCGCCTCGTAGAATCCGGGCAGAAACCAAAGATCAACATTGTTGCTCAATCCAGGGAACTGGGTGTTGTGCCAACATTCAATACGATCGCAGAGATCAAAGGCACTGAGAAACCGGAGGAATACGTGATCTTATCGGCTCACTTCGACTCCTGGGACGGGGCCACAGGTGCTACCGACAATGGAACAGGCACCCTGGTCATGATGGAAGCAATGAGGATCCTGAAAAAACATTACCCCAATCCCAAACGAACCATCCTTGTCGGTCTCTGGGGAAGTGAGGAACAGGGATTAAATGGTTCAAGGGCATTTGTAGAAGATCATCCCGACATAGTTGAAGGTGTACAGGCCTTGTTCAACCAGGACAATGGAACAGGACGAGTAGTTCGCTTGTCAGGCGGTGGGTTCCTGAATTCTTACGATTACCTGGGCAGGTGGCTCGATGCTGTGCCGCGTGAGATCACTTCGGAAATCGAAACTACTTTCCCGGGTACTCCTGCGAGAGGAGGTTCAGACTATGCTTCTTTCCAAGCTGCGGGTGCGCCAGCATTCAGTCTAAGCTCGTTGAGTTGGGATTACTGGAATTACACCTGGCATACGAACAGGGACACCTACGACAAGATCGTCTTTGACGATGTGAGGAACAATGTAATATTAACGGCAATCCTTGCATATATGGCCAGTGAAGATCCGGAAACCACCTCCAGGGAAAAAGCGGTCTTACCTGTGAGCAGAAGAACAGGTAAGCAAATGGAATGGCCAAGTCCGAGGTCACCTGAGCGCAAAGGAGGTATGGACTAAAAAATATTCGCCGCAGAGCCGGATAACATATAACCTTTCCAGCCCTGCGGCACGCCTAAAATACGAGCAGATTCTACGATACTCCTCCTAAAACCTAAGCGGGTTCCTCTTGCTTGCTTCGGTTTTCATAGATTCTCTCGATCATTTCCGGAACTTTTTCGAATGCTGCGGAAAGGCCGTGTGCCTTGCCAGCTTCGATAAAGCTAATTTCTTCACCCTTGGTGATTAGGAATCCAAGTGGTTCGATGCCCATTCCGGCACCAGCTCCCATTCCATATCCGGTTTTGGTTTTGGTTTTTTTCTCAATGCCTTCGCCTTCTCCGGATCCGAAGCCCATTCCAATCTTAATAACAGGTACACATGTAAATGCTCCCAAAGTAAAAGGATCACCCACAACGGTCTCTGTCTTCGCTTCAGTCCTGATAAACTCAGTGATCTGCTTCATTAATTCTTCAAAGTGTAAGACCATGATACATTTTTATAGGTTAATAATTGATTTAAGTATATGGATCGGTCGATTCTGTATTTGCAGTGCCAAACGATTCTCATTGTTGAAATTGATGGCGAAATCACCATTGAACCTGTTCATGAAGAAGAAAACCGGGTATAATTTCGCGTTCAGGATGCAATCCCCGGTATCAAGATGTAGGAGGAACCGCTTTATCTCGAAAGATCTCAGAACCCGCAAGACAATACGCCCATTCTTTGTGCTGAATTTCCGCTTCGTCCTGGTTGCGGATAATTCTTTCTTCTTTCCGGGAGTTCGCCTCCACCTCAAAGGATAGAGCTTAAACTTCAGAAATAAAAAATCCAACCTGATTCGAATAAACTCCTTCTCATCCCCTTCAATTCTCGCCTTCGCCAACCCACGCCATTGAACCTGGTAATCGTTAGTGCCCGTATCGATCCTTATAATTATCGGTGCCCACAGCAGAAACGCAACTAATAGAATAACGAGGGCTATTATGACGTACAAGGCTGTCATAATCTCAATTTCAGCAAAGGAAGAAATATCGATATCAGATTCCTATGACGCCAGTCATTGACGCCTATTTTATAGCCGGTCAAAATAGTAGGTGAACCCATGAATCTTACTCGTCGTTTTCACGTTGGAACTCGACAAATACCACAGGCATTAGATAGCGTTTTTTAATTTTTCCCTTTCGTTTCTTCAGCAAGGTAAGTTCACGTGTATTTCGTTTTGGCCCTACCGGTACTATGAGACGTCCATTCTCAGCCAGCTGATCGATAAGTGGCTGTGGGATATGATCAATACCTGCGGTGATGATGATCGCGTCGAATGGAGCCATTTCTGGCCAACCTTTGTAACCATCGCCTATTCGAACTTGTACATTGTCGTAACCAAGCGACTTCAGCCTGTTCTCAGCCTGTTTCCCCAGGGAATCCAGGATCTCTATGGTATATACTTCGGAAACTATTTCGGCCAGTACAGCCGCCTGGTAGCCGGAACCCGTCCCGATCTCCAGTACCCGATCGCCCGGTTTAAGATTCAGTTGCTCCGTCATAAAGGCAACTATATAAGGCTGGGAAATGGTCTGGCCAAGTCCTATATTGAGAGGAGCATCGATATAAGCTTTTTGCTGGGCCACCGCTGGGACAAATAAATGCCGGGGCACTTTTCCCATCGCTTTAAGCGTCGCTTTGTCCTCAATTCCACGGGCGATGAGTTGTCCATTTACCATGCGTTCGCGACGGCCATCGTAATCGGGCTGACAACCAACCGGAAGAGAAAAACACAATAAAACGAACAGGATGCATCTGCCAAACATAACAAGTTCAAATTTCTAATTAAGATACGAAATACTTAGGTGAAAAATCGGCAATAGGCAGATTAAGTCGCGTACCATTAAATTTTATCTCACATAAAATCAACGCTTTAGTGGTAAGTTTCGGGTTTTGGCACGTTTGTTGGCTTTCCAAATTATGAAACCCTAAAATACTGAGTTATGAAAGATCTAAAAAAAGTATGGAGCGATCGACTAATTAAGTGGAATGAAAAACTAGCAGAATTTGCAAAAGCCAGCAGTTATGCCATCCACAGATAGTTCGAATCGCACCAACCGGAACCCTTGACCTCCCCTTGATCAATCAGCGGGAGGTTTTTTTATGTGTATAACATGACGAATATCATTCTCTCCCCCGCTTCGATTTGTATTTTTAATTAACTGAAATTCAATAGTTAATATATCAAGTTATGAACCCAGTAATTTTATTCAGTATTATATTCGGGGTCTTTCTTTTATTGGGCATAAGGGTGGTGTTCGAATACAAACGGGCACTTAAATTCAGGTTCGGTAAATACATTAAGACCCTGCAACCGGGATTCCGGTGGATCATCCCGGTGATCGAGACCATACAGGTGGTGGATATACGAGTGATCACCATTAACATCGTATCCCAGGAAGTTATGACCGAGGACAACGTCCCGTGCAGTATCGACGGGGTGGTTTTCTTCAAGATCAATGATCCTGAAAAAGCCGTACTCGAAGTTGAAGAGTACAAGTTTGCTATTTCGCAGCTGGCACAGGCTGCCCTGCGCGATGTTTGTGGTAAAGTTGAACTGGACACCATTCTTTCGAAGCGAGAGGAAATGGGCAAGAACATTAAAGCCATAGTCGAACTTGAAACCAAGGAATGGGGAATCGACATCAACGACGTGAAGATCAAGGACATTCAATTACCTGAAAACATGAAGCGGATGATGGCCAACCAGGCCGAAGCCGAACGTTCGAGGAGAGCACGAATCATCCTGGCTGAAGCTGAGGAACAAGCGGCCGATAAGCTGTTCGAAGCGGGTCAGATAATTGACAAATCGCCTTCGGCGATCAAGCTGAGATTGTATCAAACTCTTTCGAATATAGCGGCAGAGAAGAATTCAACCATATTATTCCCATTCCCGGAAGAAGTGCTTCCAAGGAAATCCAGGAAGAAATGAAAATGAATGACTTATAGATCCGGGGCTGCAACCATCATGTTAACCGAAGCAGAATCGTACTCCTCCGTTTGGTTCAACTAAGCGTAACATGATTCGTACAGCCCCTTTATCCTACCATTTGTTGTTGTATTTTGATCGATTCCGAAAAAGCTGTTGAAATCATGTAGGAAATCTTCTATATTTACCTTCATGAAACAACAACTACTAGCCATTCTTTTATTATTACCTGTTCTGGGATTTTCTCAAGTAAACAGAACCTACGACGGTACCAATAACAATCTTAACAATCCAACCTGGGGTGCGGCAGAGGAACACTTCAGAAATTATATGTCCAATGGGTTCAACGATCTTATCAGTGAGCCCGGGGGGCTGAATCGCCCTAACCCAAGGGATATCAGTAATGCAGTTGGGAGTCAGAATGAATTCTCACCAAACGAATTTGGACTGAGTGATTTCGTATGGGGATGGGGGCAATTCATCGACCACGACATCAACCTGAACGACGATAATTTCAACGAGCCAAATGATATTCCCGTTCCTAATTGTGAGCCTCTTTTCGATCCTGGTTGTACAGGGACAATGACACTTCGGATGTTTCGTTCCAAGTCGGATCCAACTACCGGGACCTCCGTAAACAATCCAAGAAAACATATAAACGACATTACAAGCTATATTGATGCCTCGGCAGTATATGGCAGTGATGAGACACGTGCAAACTGGCTCAGGACCTTTACCGACGGGAAGATGAAGATGTCGGCAGGCGATCTCCTTCCCTGGAATACTACTGACGGGGAATTTAACAGCCCGGTTGATCCGTCGGCACCGTTTATGGTACTCGACGGTTTTCCATTACCAACTAAATTCTTTGTTGGTGGTGATATCCGGGTGAACGAACAGCCGGGACTGATGTGTTTTCACACCTTATGGGTTAGGGAACACAACCGACTCTGCGACGAGATCAAGGCTGCTAACCCCTCCTGGAACGATGAGGAGATATTTCAGAGGGCTCGGAAAATTGTGGGTGCATTGATACAGGTAGTAACCTACGAAGAGTTCCTTCCGCGAATTGGTGTCCAACTGGACCCATACAGTGGCTATGACGATACGGTACAACCGGATATCCTGAATACCTTTTCGGCCGCGGCCTATCGCTTCGGACATACGATGGTTAACGGCAGATTGGTGCGGTTTGAAGAGAACGGCGACGACTGGATGTTTGGTGCCAAAGACCTCAGGGACGGGTTCTTCCGTCCTGAAATACTAAAAGATGAAGGCGGTATCGAGCCTTTCTTCCGGGGACTCGCAGCCCAGGAACACCAGTTTGTGGACCCACTGATCATGGATGATATACGAAATTTCCTGTTCGGACAACCTGGTGCAGGAGGGATAGACCTGTTGTCGATAAACCTGGCGAGAGCAAGGGAACGCGGTGTTCCGGATTACAACACGGTACGAGTCGATATGCAAATGGCACCCCACCCTAATTTCAACAGTCTCACAAGTGATCCTGTGCTGAGCTCGCATTTGTCCGCTGTTTACGGTGATATTTCCAAACTTGACCCATGGATTGGTTTTATGAGCGAAGATCATCTTCCCAATTCATTAATGGGCGAAGGACTGCATGAGATCCTCAAACTGCAGTTCCAGTCGCTCCGTGATGGGGATCGCTACTATTACGAGAACGATCCGGCCTTTACAAATTCGGAGATCGAAGCACTGAAAAATACGAAGCTTTCCGAGGTTATTCTGCGGAATACGATCATAGAAACCCTGCAGGAAGACGTATTCGTCGCAGTTCCCAGGGGTCAGCTGGCTGTTGAACTATTCCCTTTTCCCGAAATTCGGTCTATTGAATTATCCGCCTATCCGAACCCAGTTCAGAAATACTTTAACCTTGTGATCGATAATGCAAGACCTTCTGCGGCTACATTGAATATCTTCGATGTGAGCGGACAAATAATCACGACCAGGTCGGTACAACTGAACAAAGGTCGGAATGAGATCAATTTTGAATTGAGTGATCAACTGGCTAATGGTCTTTATGTGGTTACTCTTGAATCGGACTCCGGTGCCGGGCAACTCAAATTGATCAAAAGAGGGCGCTAGAATTCCAGGGAATAAAGAATCGGATTACCAGGTTATCGCCTGCCCTGTGATGTGTTATCAGTTTTAGTATTGCAAGAACCCAGATGGAAACCAACCAGGGAAATATGAGGAAATTCGGCACTTTCGGGGGTGTGTTCACACCTACCCTTCTCACTATCCTGGGTGTGATCATGTACCTGCGAATGGGCTGGGTTGTTGGAAACGCCGGATTACTGGGTGCCTGGCTTATCATAATCATTTCCTTCCTGATCACCTTATGTACAGCCTTGTCGATGTCGGCCATTACCACCAACATCCGGATTGGAGCGGGAGGTGCTTATGCCATCATTTCCCAGTCCCTCGGACTTGAAGTTGGCGGGAGCCTGGGTATTCCAAGGTACATCTCCCAGGGCCTGGCCGTTACCATGTACATCTTCGGATTCAGGGAGGGTTGGATGGGGATCTTTCCTTATCACAACGCTTTCCTTGTGGATATATCGGTATTCGTGGGATTATTTTCCATCGCGTATATAAGCGCCAACCTGGCGATCAAAACTCAGTACCTGATCATGGTTGTGATCATCGCCTCACTTATATCAGTGATCCTGGCTGCCTATGATGGATCCATGGTAATTGCTTCGGAAGAGGCCCTGAAATGGGGTACTTTCAAAGGTTCTCCGGAGAATGATTTCAGCGGGAGTAACTTCTGGTTGGTCTTTGCTGTGTTTTTCCCGGCTGCAACCGGTATCATGGCCGGCGCGAATATGTCCGGCGAACTGAAGGATCCCCGCAAGAGCATCCCGGTTGGTACTTTATGGGCGATCGGTGTGAGTTTCGTGATCTATATGCTCCTCGCCTTCTGGCTGGCCCGTACAGCTACAGAGCAGGAACTCATATCCAACTACAATATCATCATTGAAAAGGCCTATGTTGGCCCACTAATTATAGCGGGCGTACTCGGAGCTACCTTCTCCTCCGCTTTGGCGTCCATCGTTGGTTCATCGAGAATTCTTTACGCCATGGGAGAGCACAACGTACTCCCCTATTCAAAATTTCTAGCCGGGCAAAGCAAGAACGGACAGCCACGTAATGCAATGTTGGTGACTGGTATATTAATCTTTGGTACCATGCTGCTCCGTAATCTGAACGCCGTGGCACCTTTGGTTACACTTTTCTTTCTCGTTACCTATGCGATGATCAACATAGTCGTGATCATAGAACAAAACCTCGGACTCATTAGTTACCGTCCTATTTTCAGAATAAAACGTTGGGTACCCTGGTTGGGACTGGCCTCATCGGTGCTAGCCATGTTCATAATTAATCCTACCGTAAGCCTCATTACTATTGCGATTGTTCTCGCTGTTTACTGGTATCTCTCTCGTCAGAACCTGGAAACACCATTCGAGGATGTACGTTCCGGGCTTTTTGTTTCATTTGCTGAATGGGCCGCAAAACATACCTGGGGGATGAAGAAAATGCAGCAACGGGCCTGGAAACCCAATATGATGGTTCCGGTGCGCGACATGGCCGGGGCGCGTGGCAATTTCGAGTTCCTTCGGAATATTGCTAGTCCGAAAGGTTCTATCAAATTGCTGGGTATAGAGCCGGATTCCAATAACAGCCGAATGACCGACGAACTTGATAAGTTGGCCGAATCATTTCGAAGTAAAGGGGTATTCTCAACCTGGACCGTGATCAACACCACCGAATTCGCCAGGGGTGTCAATTATGGGAACCAGGCGCTTCGGGGGGCATTCTTCCGCCCGAACATCGTCTTTTTGAATCTTCAGCAGCATGACGACTACGAAACAGAATTACGGCCCGTTATCCGGGAGAGTATCAGGCTTGAGATAGGTGTACTGTTATATCAATCGCACCCGATCGCCCAACTGGGGCAGCGCAATACTATTAATGTATGGGTGAGCAACCGTCAGAATAACTGGAGCCTGGGTTGGGACATTGGCAATCTCGACCTCTGCACGCTTATAGCATACAAACTAAAGCGCAACTGGAAGGCCAGGATACGTCTTATTACGGTGATCGACGATGATTCCGAATTGAACAACGCCAGGGAATTCCTCAATTCCCTGATCAACCTGGCGAGGCTTCCGGATACGCTCACAGAAGTTCATGTAGGCCGTTTCAGGGAAATTGTGATCAATTCACCCCAGGCCGACCTTAATATCTTCGGGATGGATGAGAACCTCAGTTTTGAATTTGTGCGTGAAATGTCCGAAAAGACAAATAGCTCATGCCTGTTTGTGAAGGATTCGGGACACGAAAGTATACTCGCTTAGAGTTTGGTCGTCATTTCTCTAAAAGTTCAAATTCCTACATTTTTTAAACTTCTTTCCTACATATAATTGAACTATTTTTCGAATTATTCGATGTAATGTAACAAATATTCGTTGTACAACTTGTTGTAATTATTTCTTTAACAACAAGTTACTGGATTACAACATATCTTTGTAGTACCAAATTTGTTTTACTTATGAAATCGTACAAAGCCCCCGCTGCGATTTTATTCCTCCTGAGCTTGTTCGCGAGCGTGCCGATAGTATCGCAGGTTGGAATAAACACAACAAATCCTCGTACTACACTGGAGGTAGCCGGAGATGCAATGATCTCCGGAACTGTCGAAATTGGCAATTACAATGCACTTTCCGACGGAGAAGAATCTACTTTTCTTATACAGGACAGCCAGGATGAGATCAAGTCCCTGGATGTAAGTAATCCCACAGGAGCTGCACTCGCCTATATTCAGGAGTACGTTATCACTAACCCCGACCTAGACTGGGTTCTTGATTTCGATACAGGTGTGGACGCAAATGACTTCGTCCTTATCGCTATCTCGTCCTACTACGACCTGGAACTGAACACAAGCAACAGTAATGGTGCCGAAGACAATGCGAGCCTGCCCTATACGGCCACTTTCATCAAAGGAGGAACCTGGCATATCATCGCCGATTACCCAATGGTGGCCAATGTCGATCCTTCAGAAATAGGCACATGGACAATTTCCACACTTATTTATTCAAGGGATCTGTCTAAACAACTTGGCAGCATCGATATTCCCATGTCAAACGGAACGACGGGAAGTGCTTCTTCACCTATTATTGAATAATGAATTTACTATGAGAAAAATAACTACTCTTATTTTTATGATCAGCCTGCATAGCCTTGTCGCCCAGGTTGGTATAGGCACCATCACTCCTGAAGCCGATCTTCATATTGGCGGGGATCTGCTGGTAAGAGATGCATTTACGATGGGTTCATTAGGAACCGTAAGCGGGACCGACGAAGATTTTATGCTGATCTCACGTTCAACAAACTCCAGTCCTGTAGGAAGGATCACAAAGCTCGATGTGAATTCACTATCGGTAGCACCTGTAAATGTTATCGACTATAGTTTTACAAATATCTCCCTGGATAATTTGAGGGATGTTGACCTGCAGTACGATTCTTCAGAATACATCGTAGGTGTTGCAAATTTCAGATACCTCGGTGATCCTATTCAAAAAGTAAATGCCGGCGGCACAAAGTCGATCGGCAATTTCGTGGTACATACTTTCATAAGTGGCGGAACCTGGCATCTTGAGATCAGGAATCAAACTTTGGACCTGGATCCCGGTGATTCCGTGAATTACGAAGTAACCCTAATTGTGTACGACAAATCGTATTTCCGCTACCTCACCCCTATTACCACCGACCTTGGGGGAAATAATGCGGGCACTGCTTCATCTGTACCTAATTTATACTAAAAGCACCGACAATGAAAAAATTACTGATAATTGCGATCTTATTCCTGCTTAGTATAGCCATGTACTCACAGGTAGGGATCAATACAACCTCTCCCAATTATACTTTGGAAGTGAATGGGAGTACCAAGATCGACAATGGGTTCTACCTTGAAAAACCGGGTGTTTCAACCCAGATCAGGGGTTCCAAGTTATTGATATCACTGCAGGACAATAATATAGTTCAGTACGATATCGATCAGAGTAAGTACGGACCTATCAACTATGCCGAATTCATATTCCGTGATCTTTCCAAAGATGGCCTTCAGGATTACGACACCAAGATCTCCATAGACGATTATATAGTGACAGTTCAGGGCTATTATTACCTAGAAGCAGGCACCGGAGACACCGATGTGATGACAAACAGCAATAACGGGAACGACAATATTGAGGGTTACCAGATCTACGCCTATAAGAATACAACCACCAACACCTGGTTTCTTCGGGCGTTTGTAAACGATTCTGAATTCCGAACACGAATCAGCAGTACCTTTAGTGCCACACCGGTAGATATGTATCTCAACCTGATCATCTATCGAAAAGGCTTCATCTCCAAAGAGATCAATAGTATCTCTGTGAACATGAACGGAAATGAAACCGGAACGGCGCCTTTGCCCCCCGGTTTTTAATGTGCTATATTTACTGAAAACAACCTTATGTACATAGCCATAGGTATCTGGCAACTACTGCTCATCCTTGTTGTTGTTTTCATATTGCTAGGGCCCGTCCTCTTTCTGATCATTAAGGGTAAGAACGATCGGAAAAAACGATGAGTGATACTGTTTACAAGGAGATCGAAGCACTCAACAGCTTTATTCGGTCCTTCAATGTGCGATTCAATCGGTCCGACGGAAATCCGGCACCTTTTAACCTTATCTACGGTTCACTTATTATTTCTGAACGGCAAATCCGGGTGTTCATTGAAGATGAATACGAAGACCTATTGCTACCCGACCCATGTATCCCTGTCGTCCTCGCCCTGCGCGAATTCGAGCTCATAGAAGAATCCACCGATTACCTGAATTGGTGTCGAATGATGGGTGTTGCAGCCAATTCCGAAGTATTACGAAACTACTACCAGGAAACTGTCCGTGAATTACCCGAACTGAAGATGTTTTTCGACTCCGGCGAACTGACCAGTTTTATCTCCGATCTCGACTTCCAACTTAACGCCGGTGCCATGCAATGGCTCCGCTCCCATGATAACTAGTTATTAACTACGATCTTCCCTGTTTTCATTGCTCCTTCAACGTTTAACCGGACAAAATAGATCCCGCCGGTTAATCTTTTACCGTTGGCACCCGTCCCGTCCCACTGCAATTTGTGGGTTCCATTAGTTGGGCCATGGAACAATTTGTTTATTATCCGACCCTGGATATCGTAGATAACCACTTCCGTATCTACAGAATTATCTGTGTGAAACTGCAACGTTGTCATTTCTGAAAACGGATTCGGGTAGATTACAAATCCGAAGTCTTCGGCTATGGCAATATCATTCACGCCCAAAATGCCGTCTGGCGAAATGCGGGTATAATAAACATCCTGACCACCATTCAGTGTATTACACCAGGCCAGGTGGGCGTAGTCATTGTCGGATTTCATGTCGAAATAATCACCCATCTTATCCTGGCTTGGGTATCCAACCGTGGGATCGAACATTTCCGAGATCACCAAATAGTCGTTCCAAGTGTCACCCTGGTCATCGGACCAGCAATAGATCAGCCTGGAATCCACCGTTCCAACGGAGGCAGTGCTGGTGTCCAGGTAGACCACATCGATTCGCCCGTTTGGTGCAACAGACATAGTTCCCATCCACTGGAAGGAAGTATTGTCCGAATCCACATTTATTCTTATGGGAGGTTCAAAACTCGCGCCGCCATCGGTACTCCTGGCAAACATCACATCGGCCGGATCTCCGTTAGTGAATCTCGATACGGACGCCAGAACATACACATTACCATCGCCAGCACCACCTGAATTATCGGTGTCGATCCATGCCTGCCCCACCAGTCCTGCGGGATTTACCTGGGCCGAACCGTACACCAACCCATCCAGGTCTACAGTGGTAACAAAGTCCCAGTCCACCACCTGGCCCTGGTTTTTGGCGTTGGTCGACTTCACCACCACCATTCCGGGGCCTGCCCCATTCCGACCTACCAAATACAGATCACCATTGTCATCTGTCTTTAGAGTCCCCCAGAACGGGGTATTATCGATCACCTCACAATTCTCGAATGTATTACTACCATCAGTAGAACGTGTAAACGCTCCGGGAGAACAGGTTGTGAACGAGGTATTCCAGTACGAATAATTATGTCCGTCTCCCGAACTTCCGCTTTTGTCTATGGTCATCCATTGTTTGTCACCTCCGAATGCGGGTACGGGCGGTTCCCAACTCGTTCCACCATCCGTGATCTTGAACACATCACAATCGAAGGTGCCACGAAGACTGTTGTAGTAAAAATTTCCTTCGGAATCGAAATCGAGAACCGGATCCGACCTGAAATTACCGGGATCAAGGACACCGGGAAAGGTAAATGTCAGTCCACCATTCAGTGAGTACCCATATCCCGCTTGTCGGAAATTATTCCCAATATCGTCAAATTGCCTCCAACCAATAACGATCCTGTCCGGGTTCGTAGGATCAATGGCAATGGATGGCTCATTCCCGGCATCTCCAACTATATTATTACCGTTGGCATCTATATTGACCTGGGTAGTATAAAAATTAGGAGTACGGGTATTCCTGGCAGGAGTTCGAGGTTGGGTACTCTTATCTACAGGAACATAAGGATGATCGGGAACTTCGTAGTGCATTTCACGAAATTGCTCAGTGGACTGCGCCTGCGTCAGGGACACAACAAACAGGCAAATTATGATGAGTGAGAATTCCAAATTAAATTTCATAGCAATTGATTTAATGAGTTAGTCTTCCTTAAAGTTAACCCATAAATCAATTTACCCACTATCGAAAACCAAAAGCCTGTCTTGATTTATAAATGAATGGTTCTCAGTCCTCTATTTTCATAGGGACTTCATCTCGCGAAGAAATCTCCCAGTGATCGTCATAAATGCTCTTATATTTGATCTCATAGCTGAAATCATCAGTTTGTGTTATCGCCATGAATCGCATGAAGTCCTCATAGCTCTTCTTCGATCCGCCAATCTTGAGAATTTGCCTTGAAGCCCCGGCCGGCAGCGCAAAACCAGGTTGAAGGGTGGCGCTGCTTATCACAAAGATACTATCCGTGTCCGGCGCGATCTCCGTCAGAAATTCCACAAATTCCATGTCGTGCTTCTCACCTTTGAAAAATATCAGCCTTTCTTCAATAATCGCAGGTCCTACTCCGTGATTTACGATCTCTATTCTGAATTCGTTCTGAGATGAATTATTCGAGGATTCCAGCATGAGATAGGGCATTACCGAAAGATGGTTCTGCTCCTCGATTATGTTGGTTTGTCTAACGAAGATGAACAAACTGAAAATGCTCACCACGATGGCAACGAAACTGACGATCTTATCTGAAGTCCAGAATTTCTTTTTCATGTCGGAGGGATTGGTTAGGATAAAACGAATTTACTAAAACTTGACGTACTGGCACTTTTTTTGTGTTTATCGGACTATTAACACTAAATCATCATCTCATGAGACAACGTAGAAATACAGCTGCCGTCAATGCCGGAAGTATGGCCGACATCGCTTTCCTATTACTGATCTTCTTCCTAGTAACCACTACCATCGCCAAAGACCAGGGTATTGCCCGAAAACTTCCGAAGAAATGTGAAACAGGGGAAAATTGTTCGATCGATGTGAACGAACGTAATGTCCTCAGGATCTACCTGGGAGAAACTGGAGAATTATTGATAAACGATGATCGAACGGAAATCACGGAACTCAAAAAAAAGCTCATGGAATTCATCGACAATAATGGCGACGGAAGTTGCACTTATTGTGCGGGAGCCCAATTGGAAGGAGCATCGGACAACCCATCCAGTGCAATCATTTCACTGACTACGGATCGTCTTACTCCTTATGCTGAATTCATTTCAGTACAGGACGAGGTCAGCAAAGCCTATTACGAACTCCGTAAACGATATGTGTTCGAAATATACGGGAAAGATCCTTCAGAACTAACGGATTCGGAACTGAAAAAGGCTCAGATGGCATACCCGTTTAACTTTTCTGAAGCTTCCGTTAAATAACATTTAAATTGTAAGAATATCCCTATATTGCGGCTGTAAAGAAGTTGTTATGAAAAAAACATTATTACCCCTGCTGATTTTTTTATGTATTGCTAATGTTTCCATATTTGCACAGGAAAGGCCTGTTAAGATTGTTGATGAGAGAGTCAATAATCGATTGATGATCTACGCGGTCAATGAGAACGAATACGACCTGGATGTTGCCATCAAGATCGAGGGGACAGGATTCAGGCAAAGAGCGGGAACGCCAAGACTTCACAGGGTTCCGAAAGCCTCAAAAGTAAATATCTCCAGCCTCGTGATCGAACGTGGCCGGGTTCCGGTCTACACTTACGAGCTCACCGTTAACGACAGCCTTTCAAGACGTGTGGTTCGCAAACCATTTACGCGGATCAAGATAGACCCAAAGCAGAACATCCTCGTATACCTTAAGGACGGTTGTGCTACCTGTGATAGTATTGTACAGAAGCTGGACAGCAGCTATTACAAATACAGGACCATCAACCTTGAGGAAAAACAGGAAGTAAAGGATTACCTTATCCGAACGTTCAAATACACAAAAACTCCCTACGATTCAATCTCCAACCCTATTGTGAGTATCGGAGGTACACTGTATTCGGAGATCGGTAATTACGATCAATTACTTGAAAAACTCAATGGTACGGGAGATGAAATGAAAGAGGAAGAGTCCCCGGAAGAGAAACAGGAAAAGAACTGATCTCAGTCGTTCTTCATTACATCGATCACTGCTTTATGACCTGTGAGCAGGTTCCATTCGGCTGCGGAAATTAATTGCCCTTTATCATTGTAGACATGAAGTTCTGCGGTATTCGGACCTGAACTTCCCTGGTTCAATGCCTGGAATACTATCTTGTTCAAACCGGGCTCAAGGGTAAGTGTGAAACCACGAAAGGAACCGCCAAGAGATACATCCGACTGGACCACATCCCCATTACAAAAGACCCTTATCCTGTCACCATCCACGAATTCGTGATCGCGATATTTCACCATTACGAACCCACCGGATGTTCCTACATCACCCAGGTATTGGTCCCTTGCGAATTCTTCGCTGGCCTCTTTATCTTTTTTAAATGCCTTCGGAACAATATTGGACGTATAATCCATCAGACCGTCATCAGCAGTAAAATCCACTTTCTCCTTATCGTCAGGAATCTCAAGAGTCGTATTCGGTTTGAAATTTGGATCGAAATCACTCAAACTCGGTTGTGAGAGCGCCGGAAGTTCAACCCCGGTAGGATCACTAAAATCGTCCTCGATCGGATCCAATTTCAGTTCCACATCGCGATTATCGATCTGGGCCATAAGGGCGATCCAGGAAAAGCATAAGAAGATCGTTAGGAAAGTTCGCATATCAATTTTTCTCTTCATTCAGCAAAAATTGCACCAAAATGCTACAATTTTATCATTTTACCCACGAAAAGTTCGTTTCCTTCAGAGTCATTGAGTCGGACAAAATAGATCCCCGGCCTGAGTCCGGGAGTTTTTACAAACAACGACTCTCCTGCCCTATCAATTTCAGGAATAAACCTTCGGCCTAAAAGGTCGTGAATAACCACCTCAGTATTATCATCTATAACCAGTGATCCTGCAGAAATAGTAAAACCCTCGTCGGTGAATGGGTTCGGGTAATATCTGATTTCTTCCGAAGTAAACGCATCTACGCCTAGAGTTGAAGTGTCGTAAGTGGTCACTTTGAAATCATCAAAATAAAATCCGTCACCTGGCAGAAAACCATCTGTATCCATCAGAAAACGAAAACGTACATCATTGGCTCCCTGGTACGCCGACAGATCGAAAACCTCCTGGGTCCAGTCGTTGTTTAAATTATACTGCTTCAAAGTCGTCCAGGTTCCTCCACCATTGTCGGATACCTGGAAGACAGCCTGATCGTCATTCTCGATAGACCATTTGGAAGCAAAACTGACTACCGGCACCTGGTCAACATCAAAATTGACTCCCGTGTTCAGCGTAAAGGAATTGTTGGTGTCGTTCTCGGCATTTCCTCCCGGAGAATCTCCAAAACTGAACAGGCCGCTGTAAGAATCATCTACTCCTTCACCCCAGGCGATACCATTACCGTTAAAGGTCCAGTTTCCGGAGCCGTTTTCAGCGTCATCACTGAATAGTACCGTGGTTTCCCCTAAAATGATCGGTATGTCGATGGATTCATTTGCCACCCCGTCCTGGTAGGTTGTTACGGTAAGGTCCAGCGTTGTTCCTGTGAACGAAGGATCCAGGGAAATCACGAACGGACTGGCTGCATTGTCCTTCCTGGAACGTGCCGCGACAGTTCCGTAAGCATTAGCTGTTGGCAATGTTACGTTGGTATTGGAGGTGGAAAGGATCACGCTTGTATTTTGTGCTGAAGCTCCTACTCCCGTATTCTTAATTTCAACTACCAGTTGGAACGAACTCCCGGGCAGGGCATCCCCGATTTGCTGATGGCTCTGCACATCGAGATAAGCACCGGCTATCCACGATTGGTAGAACAAGGGCCGCAGGTTCTCATCCACCAATTGGAAGATGGTACTTGGTGTTGGCCAAAAACCGTCCCCATCGATCTCCGGTGTCCAGCCATAGATCCCTTCGGAATGTAAATAATCACGAGTAGTCCCACAACTGGTATATCCCAGCATTTGGAATGTCACCCCGTAAGGATAATCGTTATCGTCAAGGAATGCTGAAGCCCACTCCGAGTATATCTCGAAATCCGGCGGGGAAGTATCGTAGCCGTAAGGCATCAGGTAACTGCCCGCAGTTGAGTGCATCGAAAATGAGGTGTTCGGCTGGATCAAGGCGAGAAAGTCGCGAACTGCCACTGTTTCCGGTTCGGAAAAAGGTCCCGAACCACGGTAAGTACCCGAGCAGGGATCGGTACTGGAGCACGATCCGTTAGCCGCATATCCGAAGCCGTAGTTACGGTTTAGATCGACACCCGAACATCCCCCACCATTAGTATTTCTATTCTTCCGCCAAAGGCCGCCGCCGTTGGGATCGGTTGTTTCATTGAACACATATCCGTCGGGGTTTACCACGGGCACAAAGTACAATTCCCGGTTGTCCACCAGGAACTTCACCTGTGGATCCGTATCGTAATTTTCCAGTAGCCAGAACATATAATTGATGGCAACTGCCATGGAAAGCGGTTCGCGAGCGTGATGCAGTCCATCGAAATAGGCCGCGGGCTCAGGTTCGTTAATGTCCGGGTTGTCACTGATCTTCACCATCCAGATCGGTCGGCCTTCGATTGATGTCCCAATGCTGCTTTTCGCCGTTACAAGGTTAGGGTAGTTTGTCTTCATCTCGTCCAACTTGGCTTCCAATTCCGCGAAGGTATAGAACCCTCCCATGGAACCCAGGTCGAAGCCGTCGGCAACCCTGGAAGAGCGTGTCATCTGTGATTGCCTGGGTGCGTCCTCCAAAAGCATCTGCTGGTAATACGCTCTGAAATCCGGGATCAGGATAGTGTATTGGAAACCCTGGTGTTGCAACAAATCGATTTCTTCCGAAGTGAGATACAGATTCAGTCCGCCGTCCTTATCAAACTCCGGGTGATCCACATCCAGGCCAAGTCCGGACAAACGATCGAGTTCAAACGTATCGGTAATCATCACCTTCACCTTACTGAAGGTTTCCTGTGCTACACTGAGGTTCGAAATTCCTGCGAACACGGCGCATAGCAGTACAATGGTTCTAAGATCTTTCAATGTATTTTTCTTTTTCTTTTTATGGCTACAAGGTACAAAATAACAATCATCATCGGTATGATCACGTAAATGATCAACTCAGCCGGGTCGGTCAGGTCGAGGGGTGTATTCGTATCCGGATGGGGTACCCCGCTGGGAATTTGTAAGTTCAGTAAACCAGGGTTCATGATGGCTTTTTTTTCTTCTGAAAAGATACTGAAAATACAAACAATTCGAATACGGGAATTAACAGTCGGCGATCCCTGCCGAATTCGGCACTATTATTTGAACGACTTCCTTTTGTACGACAATTCCTGTTAACAATCCGGGGTTATCTTTAACATAACAATAGCAGTTCTTAGGGAAAATTTTGGACGTGCTTCCGATACCTTTGTTAAAACAAACCTTAATACTTAGTAAAATGAAAAAGTTATTTGCACTAGCCCTCCTTTCGGGCGCCGTACTGCTTACTTCCTGCGTCTCCAAGAAGAAGTATGTCGAACTTGAGAACCAGTACAACGACACCCGTTCCACGCTTACAAAAACTCAGCTAGAGAAAGAAGAGATCGAAGCGAAATACGCCAAGATCGAGGAACGAGTGGCGAACTACAATGCCAAGATCAACTCACTTACACAAGAGAATGTGGATCTAGAGAACAGTAGCTTGAGAAACTACGGGAATGTAGTACTTTCCAAGAACGACAAAGAGCAGATGAAGGCGGCCCTTGGTAAAGTGGACCAGAATGAACTGGCCAACGCCAAAACGCTTCAGGATACCATGAACCTGATCGTATCCTACAACCTGAAAAAGAATCTCGACAACAACCTTGTAGCTGAAGGCGAAGAGGATGACATCGATATCGAGATCGATGAAACTGTTGTGATGATCACTATTTCAGACAAACTACTATTCAACTCGGGTAGTTACAAGGTGAATCCTAAAGCGGATAACCTGCTGAAGAGACTTGCAGACGTGATCAACAGCGAACCGGCCATGGAGGTCCTTATCGAAGGACATACGGATGCCAGGACGGTAAAGAAAGGTGCTTATATCAAAGACAACTGGGAATTGAGTGTGGAACGTTCTACAGCAGTGATCCGAAAGCTTCAGGATGAATTCGGGGTAGCACCGGAGAAACTTATCGCGGCCGGAAGAAGCAGTTATGCTCCCATCGCAGCGAATGAAACAGACGAAGGACGCTCAAAAAACCGAAGAACACGCATCGTGATCTTACCAAATCTCGACAAATTCCTTGCCTTGTTATCTGCAAACTAGTCGAGCATGAACCTAATAAAAAAGTGGCCTCCCGGCCACTTTTTTTATTTTAAAGCAGATGGTGGAATGGACGGCCTCACCTCGATCTTGGACGGAAGGGTACGTGGGTGCATTTCCAAAAGATCTACAACTAACTTACCAATATCCTCGATCTGAATCTTCCACTTATCACCTTCCCCGGGCTCATTCCCATTGAAATAGGTCGCAACACTGCCCGGCATAATTGTGCTTACCTTGATGCCGTATTTCCTCAGGTCCAGCATCGCCGCCTGTGTAAAGCCTGTCAGGCCGAACTTGCTCGCATTATAGGCCGAGCCCCCCGCAAAGAAGTTGGTACCCGCAAGGCTTGAAATAGTGATATAGTACCCCTTGCTGTCTTTCAGGGCGTCCAGGTTGGCTTTCAAAGAATAAAAGGCCCCGGTTAAATTTGTATCTATAGTTTCCTGCCATTCGGCGGAAGACAGAGATTCCACACTCCCGAAATGCCCTATACCGGCATTTGCGATCACTACGTCAATCTTACCAAATTCTGCCATAACAGAGCGCATAGCGTTCTCCTGGCTGGCCAGGCTTCTCACGTCCGCTTCTATCCCTATGGCGCGAGAGCCGTTCGAGCTACTTTCATTGAGTCGGGAAGCCGCTTCTTCTGCCGTTTCCAACTTTCGACCCGTGATCGCTACATTCACTCCTTTATTCAAAAGGGCTTCAGCAATACCATACCCTATTCCCTTGGTTCCACCAGTGATCAGGGCCACCTTTCCGCTTATATCGTTCATAGTTCCTTCTTTGCCTCAAAGGTAACAACTCACCTTAAAACGGCCTTAGTAAATAATCCTTAATTTTATCGATGATGAAGCCCATTTCGCTATTACTGTTCCTGCTGCTTGCTTTTTGTTCTTTCGGACAGAACGAGTTGGTGGATATGGCCGATCTTTCCACGGAATTCGAGTATGAGATCCGCTATGCTACCGAGGATAACTTTATCGGGGAGGTCTTATACGACTGCCCCAGGTGTTTACTTCGGAAAGAGGTAGCGGAGGCCCTGCTCAAGGCAAACCAGTACTTCTGTGAGAAAGGTTACAAGATCAAGCTCTACGATTGTTATCGTCCGCTGGACATTCAGAAAAAGATGTGGGCGAAGGTCCCAAGACCCACCTACGTGGCAAATCCCTACGGGAAAGGTTCGATTCACAATAAAGGAGCTGCGGTGGATATCACCCTGGTGACCCTGGATGGTTGTTATGTTGAAATGGGTACCGATTATGATTACTTCGGAATTGAAGCCCATATAGACAACTACGGATTTTCCGAGGATATCCTGGCCAATCGAAAATTGTTGATGGACGGAATGAAGAAATTCGGCTTTAACACCATCCGAAGCGAGTGGTGGCATTTCAGTTTCCGAAGAAATCGTTCCTACCCTACCCTCAATGATCCGTTACCCTGTGACGACTAAAGGTCGCTGCTCTGCAGCTCACGGATCTCGTTTCCGAAGATATCCAGTTCAACCACAGGTTTTCCGAGTTTCATGACCTCTTCGAACTGTGTCGCCTTATCCCCAACGACCACGTAGATCATTTTATCTTCCTTGATATATTGGTCAATTACCGATTTGAAATCCTCCAGGGTCATGGACATCAGTTCCTGTTGTTCCAGGTCGACATAATTCTTTGGCTTGTTGAACTTGTCGATATTTGTGAGGATACCCAGCTTGGCGTTCAGAGATTCGTAGGCCCTGGTGTTCTGTTTCACGACCTTGTTCTTGGTGAGTTCAACATCCTCTTCAGTAAAACCTGAACCATACTCACTAACCATGTCCTTCACGATCTCGAGAGATGCCAAGGTAGCATTTGCCCGAACGCTGGAACTAATGGTGAAGGGTGCGACCTCCTTGCGCGAAGGAACGCGGGAATAGGCCCCATACGTATAGCCCTTTTCAATTCGAAGCGTTTGGAACAGGCGTCCACTGGAACCACCGCCGAGGATCTCGTTGGCAAAATCAAGTCTTGCAGCATTCGGGTCATTTGCCGATAACGCCAGGGAACCTATGTATAAAACAGATTGTTTCGAATTCGGTACATCCACAAAATAGAGAATCGATTCTCCGGAATCAGCCGGCAGCTGCTGTGTTGGGATATCAACAGCATCTCCCTGCCAGTTTTCAGCAAGATCGCTAACCGCCTTCTCTACTTCCGCCTTGCTGATATCACCAACAACCTTTAAACTGGCACCGGATGGACGAAGATTCTCATAGAATGCTTTTACATCATCCAGGGATACATTCTCTGCGGTTTCCAAGGTTCCGCTGGTCGGTATGGCAGCGATATGGTCGTTGCCGTAGATCAATTTATTGAAATTAAGCGCTGCGATCGCCGTTGGATTGGCTTCCCGCCCTTTAAGCTGTGTTCTCCACTCCTGCTTCAGGCGCTCGTATTCGGCGGTATCCCAGCGAGGCTCCATCAGCATTTCCTTAACAAGGGCCATAGTAGCCTCAAAATTCCTCGACAGGCAGTTCCCGTTGATGGTGATCTCTTCCAATCCACCGTTTACGGAAATACCGGATCCCAGCAGGCCAATGGCCTCTTCCAGTTCGGCGGCGGTTTTGGTCGCAGTACCTTCATTCATCAGATCGGCAGTAAAAACGGCTAACCCGGCCTTATCCTGCGGATCAAGCATATGTCCACCGGGTATAGAGATCGAAAAGGTAACGATGGGTAACTCATTGTTCTCGATCCCCAGTAATTTCATTCCGTTTGAAGCTTCAGATTCCCAAACCTCCGGCATTTTAAACAGCGGTGCTTCCCCGAATGGTGGTTCGGAACGATCGTATTTGGAAGGGGTCTTTTCGTACTCTGCCTCTTCACCCTGGGCGACCATCTCATTGGCCTTCATAGCTGTGATCTCCTCCTGCCATACCTCTGCCTCCACAGCCCCGCTCACTGCGAGTTCCGGGGATGCCGCAGGAACAACACTGGTCATAACGTAGTGTTTTCCTTTGAGATACTTCTCGTAAACACGCATCACATCTTCCCTACTGATCTCCTGTAAGTACTTTGCTCTTTTGCTGATATAGCCAGGATCGTTCCCGAATTCGTTGTCCTGCACCAGCTGAAATGCCTTATTGAGTACGGTTGCCACTCCGTAGTATAGCCGGGTCTCCAATTCGGCCTTGATCCGTTGCAGTTCATTATCGCTGAAACCGTCGGTCTCGAATCGCTTCAATCCGTCATCAATGGCTTGTTTTACATCATCCAGGGCAACACCTTCATTCGCCTGGACGCGAAATACGAACTCACCGGCCAGCTCGTTACTATTGTTATAGCTACCTACGTTTGGGGCGAGTTTTCCTTCTTCGACCACAGTTTTATACAAGGGTGATTTCTTACTTCCACTAAGTAACTGTCCAAGAACCTGAAGCGCGTACTCATCAGTGTTGTATTGCTCTACACTGGGATAGACCATCCTCAATTCCGGTAATTTGGCAAAATTGTCCGAGAAGGAAAGCGATTTGGTTTCGTTCAGGCTAACAGGCATAGGTGCCAACGGCGCGACC
>JAUIIU010000111.1 GCA_030431695.1 Bacteroidia bacterium
AGGGTGGATTCAATATTCGCCTGGGATATAACCTGAGAAGAGCAGAGGAACTAAGGATCGTAGACAGAAGGGCATTTGCCGGACTCAGTGCCGGATTCTCTCTAAAGCTGAATAAATTGCGACTAAGTTATTCCTATGCAAAATACAGTACTGCCGCGTCTACCAGTAACTTTGGGTTAAACATCGATTTTCAGTAATGAAGAAAATTACCATCGCCATAGACGGGTATTCTTCCACCGGCAAGAGCACGGTCGCCCGGCAATTGGCAGAATGGCTTGGTTATGTGTACGTGGACTCAGGTGCGATGTACAGGGCGGTGACCTTATATGCAATTCGTAAAGGGTTTATTTCCGAAGAAAGATTCGACAGAAAAGGACTGATCGAAAAGCTACCTCAGATAGAGCTCGAGTTCAGGAAAAATTCCGAAGGGAAGGTGGAAATGTTTCTCAATGGCGAAAATGTCGAGAAGCAGATCCGAACCCTGGAAGTATCTGAATTTGTGAGTCCGATCGCAACCGTACCTGAAGTGAGGAGAAAGCTGGTGAAACTTCAGCACGCCATGGGCGAAGAGAAAGGCGTGGTAATGGACGGCAGGGATATAGGAACCGTGGTGTTTCCGAATGCCGAACTAAAAATATTCATGACTGCCTCGGCGGGAATCCGTGCTGATAGGCGATACCGGGAACTGCTGGAACGCGGAGATAAGATCTCTTATGAGGAAGTCCTGGAAAATGTCACCGAAAGGGATACCATCGATACCACGCGGGAAGATTCACCCCTGGTAAAGGCCGATGATGCTATTGTGATTGATAATTCAGAAACAAACATCGAAGACCAGTTTCACATCATACTTCAACTGGCAAAGGACCGGATCGCAGGCAGGGTATAATTGCTCAAGAGGTTATTTGTCGGAATTATCTTACATTTCATCGACAATTAATATAATAAACCTTCATTTATTTGTTACTCAGGACTTTTTGTAGTTGATTTGGCTTCTATTTTGCCCTAAATTACTACAAATGAAACGCTTGATCCCTACTTATGTAAGCGTATGCCTGGTAGTGCTTATGTTGTCATGTTCTGCGGAAGACAACACAGAGACCTACGATGCCGAGGCTAACGCGGTACTTCTTAAAGAACAATTACCCACCCGAGCATTTGATCAGTCACCCAATGGACTCTACCATGGGGCGGTCTTGTCTGCCAGCACCCAGGCCCGTGGAAAGATCTGGGTGAACATTGGTAATAATGGTTTGCACAACGCGCTTATCGAACTAGCGGACGGCAGCATCTATACTTTTACGCCAAGTCCGGAATTTATGACTGCAAACGCTGTACGAACTGTATTTAACTATATCGGAAGTGCAGGATCCTTTGTGGTGGATGTAAGTGATATCAATAACCCACAGCTTTCTGAGCTGAACCTGGGCAATGAAGCCTTCTTCGGTCAGTTAGTGAAAAGTTTAAGTGCTTCCCCTGCCAGCGTGGCTACGGCTGTATTCAGTGAATTCGGTAGTGGTTCATTTTCCGGCACATGGAGTTTTATTGCTGATGGCAGCATTGTGAATCCGAATGGTGACAATGGTGTTGGGATCAGCTCGCTGATGATCGTTTACAATGGTGAAGTATTCACAGACAGCAGCTTCGATGCCTTCGATGCCTCCTCTTGTCTCAACAATAGCAATTATGTACCTACGCTGAATGGATTTGGTGTGAACGGTTCTGTGATCTCCGATTACCAGAATTCGGAGTTTGCAGGGGGTACGACCAAGTGGGACCTGAGCTACGACGCTTCCTCAGGATCGTACATGGATTACAGGAACTGCTCGGGAATGGGCTCGGGAATCTTTTCCTGGACCAGTGGAGACGGCCTTGTGATGGTGAATGGAGAAATTATGCTGGACTAACTAACTTCTATATACAAACAACGAAAAAACCACTCCTTAGAGTGGTTTTTTTGCTTCTAACTTTAACTAAATAACTGCTAAATCCCGGTATCTTAGAGTATGTATGGCTTTCCCGGTATGGCCATATCACATCGCTGTGAAGCGAGTCTTAGGTGCTTGAGCTGAAACAGGTCCTTTCGCTGCGCCTCCTGCTTCATGATCTGGTGGATGTTTCGTGCTAAATTCATATTCCTTTGTTTTTTCCTCCGAAACGCTCAGGTCTCTGAAGTCTCTGCTGCAGAGACTGGCGTGTTGGATGGGTTAGTTTCTTTTGCTTATCTAAAGCGTCTTTTCGAATTCCAGGTAAAGGCTTTGCTTTCCCTTGGCTTTTCTGTTAATTGGTTGCTGTTTAAAGTTCTCATGGTAGTTTTTGTTAGATCCTCTGTTATTTATGCTGAAGAGGAAGGTTGATCAGGTCTTAAGTTCGCTTGTTATCTGAAGCGTCTTTTTGAGTTCCAGGTAAATCCTAAACTGTTCTTAGGTTTTTCTGTCAAAGTGTTGCTGTCTAAAGTTCTCATTGTTCTTGGTTTTAAATTGTTCGTTTTTTGATTGATTAATTTGATTGATGTATTAAGTAGACGACACACAAAATAAAATGTTACAGTACTTTGTAATGCATAGTACTATTTTAACATTTTTTAACAGATCGAAGCTACAGGGTAGGGTGGCATTTGAGCCTTGATACTATATATAGGTGTACTTTCGGGGATTTTGCACGAAAAACCTCGTATATTCTAATTCAGGAATATTTTAAAAAAATTTCATGCTTTTATGACACATAGGAAGATAGTGGAATAAAAATATCGGGCTCTTAGGGTTCAAAAGACGCTAAAACCTTTGATTATCAAATCTAAAACACTAATTTTGCCGTCCTTTTGGCGGTCAAGCAAGTACCTAAAGGAAAAATCAAAACATAAATCAACCCTTCTGTGGGACGACCGGTAAATCACTTGCAATAACACAGGATACAAAACATTGGTTTCATTCTTCATTTCTGAAACCAAATTTTTTGAAATGGCTGAAAAAGCAGAAGCTAAAAAAGCAACCAAAGCCAAAGCTGCCAAAGCAGAGGCAAAGACCGCAGAAACTGCAGAAGCAGTAGAGCAACCAAAGCAGGAAGTATCTTTGAAAGAAAGAGATCCTGAAAAATTCCTGAAAGAGTTTAACTGGCACAACTACGAAGAAGGTATCGATCCTATCGACGACGGTAAACTGGAAGAGTTTGAAAAGCTCGTTGCCGAGAATTTCGTAGATACCCTGGATGACGAAGTAGTGGAAGGTGAAGTGATCCACATCACAGACCGCGACGCTATCATCGATATCAACGCCAAAAGTGAAGGCGTGGTATCACTTAACGAGTTCCGTTATAACCCGGACCTGAAAGTTGGTGATAAGGTAGAAGTGTTGATCGACGTTCGTGAAGACAGTACCGGGCAGTTGATCCTTTCACACAGAAAAGCAAGAACTATCAAGGCGTGGGATCGTGTCAATGCGGCCCATGACGAAGGTACCATCGTTAACGGTTACGTAAAGTGCCGTACCAAAGGTGGTATGATCGTGGACGTCTTCGGAATCGAAGCCTTCCTTCCGGGATCGCAGATCGATGTGAAGCCAATTCGCGATTACGATATCTACGTTGGAAAGACCATGGAATTCAAAGTGGTGAAAATCAACCACGAATTCAAGAACGTGGTGGTTTCTCACAAAGCGCTTATCGAAGCAGATATCGAAGAGCAAAAGAAAGAGATCATCGCGCAGCTTGAAAAAGGTCAGGTACTCGAAGGTGTCGTTAAGAACGTTACTTCTTACGGTGTATTCGTTGACCTTGGAGGTGTTGACGGTCTTATCCACATTACCGACCTGTCCTGGTCACGTATCAACCACCCGAGTGAGATCGTAGACCTCGATCAGAAACTGAACGTAGTGATCCTCGACTTCGATGAAGACAAGACACGTATCCAGCTTGGACTGAAGCAACTTAACCCACACCCATGGGATGCCCTAGGTGAGGAGCTTAAGGTAGGTGACAAGGTAAAAGGAAAAGTAGTGGTTATTGCCGACTACGGTGCCTTTATCGAAGTGGCCGAAGGTGTTGAAGGACTGATCCACGTTAGTGAGATGTCATGGTCAACTCACCTGAGAAGCGCCCAGGATTTCGTGAACG
>JAUIIU010000045.1 GCA_030431695.1 Bacteroidia bacterium
AGCTTCAAGGTTCACCGATATAGGTGACCTGGCTGAACTGGCAGTTGCCACGGGTATGGGATTACGGTACGACTTCGGGTTCTTCGTATTGAGGTTCGACGGTGGCTTCAAGACCTACAACCCCGCCAGGCCCGAGGGAGAACGCTGGTTCAAAGAGTACAATTTCTCCAATATCGTCTACAACATAGGGATCAACTATCCCTTCTAAAACACTAAAATTTGTTATTTTTGTCATTCTAATCAATCGCTCTATGAGTCACACAATAAAGCCCGGCGTCGCTACGGGCGCTGAAGTTCAGAAGATACATCAATACGCCAAGGAAAAAGGGTTTGCCATGCCCGCCGTTAATGTGATCGGCTCCAACAGTATGAATACTGTAATGGAGACCGCTGCCGAACTAAACAGTCCGGTGATCATTCAGTTCTCGAACGGGGGTGCCCATTTCAATGCCGGAAAGGGCCTTTCCAACGATAATCAACGCGCAGCTGTCGCGGGAGCCGTAGCAGGTGCCAGACACGTGCATGAGATGGCAAAATTGTATGGAGCTACCGTGATCATGCATACCGATCACTGTGCTAAGAAATTATTGCCCTGGGTTGACGGAATGCTGGATGCAGGAGAACAGTATTACAAGGAAAACGGAATTTCCCTGTACAGTTCTCACATGCTGGACCTTTCCGAAGAACCCATAGAAGAGAATATCGAGATCTGTAAACGCTACCTGGAGCGCATGAGCAAGATGGATATGACCCTGGAGATCGAACTGGGGATCACAGGCGGTGAAGAAGACGGTGTAGACAATACTGATGTCGACTCCTCTCGCTTGTATACTCAGCCCGAAGAGGTGGCATATGCTTACGAGGAGCTGATGAAAGTGAGTGATCGTTTTACCGTTGCGGCTGCCTTCGGAAATGTACATGGGGTTTACAAACCCGGGAACGTACAATTAACACCGGTGATCCTGAAGAATTCACAGGAATATGTTCAGAATAAATACGGAACCGGCCACAACCCTATCGATTTTGTTTTTCACGGCGGAAGTGGTTCCACTGTGGAAGAGATCCGAGAGGCTATCGGCTACGGTGTGGTCAAGATGAATATAGACACCGACCTTCAGTTTGCATTCAATGAAGGTATCCGGGACTATATGAGCAATAACCTGGGATACCTGAAAACACAGATCGGAAACCCAGAAGGAGATGACATTCCGAATAAAAAATATTACGACCCCAGGAAATGGTTACGTGAGGGTGAACTTACCTTCAAGAAACGTCTGATCAGGGCCTTTGAGGACCTGAACAACGTTAACACATTGTAGAAATAAAAACTCCTCAAACTATGGCTTGGTTCAAAAGAACAAAAAAGGGTATTCAGACACCCACTGAAGAAAAAAAGGATGTTCCCAAGGGATTGTGGTATAAATCTCCAACCGGGAAAATCGTTGATTCCGAAGAACTTGAAAAGAACTTCTATGTGAGTCCGGAAGACGGCTATCACGTGCGTATCGGGAGCAAGGAGTATTTCGAAATACTGTTCGACAACAATGAATACAAGGAACTCGATAAAAGTATCACATCCAAGGATCCCTTGCATTTTGAGGATACCAAGAAATATACGGATCGCCTGAAGAGCGCCCAGGAAAAGACGGGACTGAAGGACGCGGTGCGTACGGCAGTTGGAAAGTCGATGGGTGAAGACCTTGTGATCGCTTGTATGGATTTCAGCTTTATCGGAGGTTCTATGGGTAGTGTTGTAGGTGAGAAGATCGCCCGGGCGGCCGACTACTCCTTGAAAAAGAAGATCCCTTTCATGATCATCTCTAAAAGTGGAGGTGCCCGAATGATGGAGGCTGCTTTGTCGCTGATGCAGTTGGCAAAGACAAGCGCAAAGCTCGCACAGCTGGCAAATGAAAAGATCCCGTACATTTCACTTTGTACCGACCCAACCACCGGGGGAACCACGGCGTCCTTCGCTATGTTGGGGGATATCAACATTAGTGAACCAGGAGCCCTTATCGGTTTTGCCGGACCGAGGGTTGTACGCGATACCACCGGAAAGGACCTACCGGAAGGCTTCCAAACTGCGGAATTCCTGCAGGAACATGGTTTCCTGGATTTTATCAGTCATAGGAAAGACCTGAAGCGCAAGATCAATCTGTACCTCGACCTGATCATGAACAGGCCGCTTCGCGAAAAAACAGCATAAAAAAAAGCCGCTCAAATGAGCGGCTTTTTTTGAATTGACTAATTATAAAACAATCGGGAACTGCTGCCCGTTAAAAATTAATGTTGCCTGGTTATCACAGTTACCTTCTCCCCAGTCGATCGAACCGGTGAGACCTTCCTGTTGTATTTCAAGCACCCCGCTTACCAAGTAAATACACGACAATTTCTTCACCAAGGCTTGGGTTACTTCACCGCTTCTACTAAAACCGTTGGAAAGCTCTGTATTCCAGTTGCCGGTAATGTTGAATACATTATCCACCCATGTTCCACTGCCAACCCCTTCTACCCATTCGATCACGCGGGATCCGTCGCGGGTGGCGGTAACATCGGTACCGGGGAAACTCACAACGATTGTTTCAGTAGCCGACGATTGCGGATTTCCATTCTGATTGGCGATCTGACGAACGATCTGACCTCCACCGGAAACCGCATTATTGTTATAGGTGAAGTCCTCGTAGGAGTAGTTAATAGTTCTTGTTCCACCATCCAGGGGCCCGTAATCCATTTCGATACGACCACTCACATTAGCACCGTTGTTAAGGGTACAACTCTCCCCGAAGTCGATCACGATCATCCCTCCATTTCCATTTGGCATGATCTCAATGGTAGCACAAGCGGGGAACAATGAGACAGAATTGCTTCTTCCTTCTTCCGCTTCCACATAGCCCGCCTCCATGATATTGAAGGAGCCTTCAACTACGTTGTCGGTTCGTGCCGCCCGGGCAGTATTCTCTGCCGAAAAATTGATCTCGTTATTATCGTCGCTATCGTCGTTATTACTACAGGAAAACAACAATATACCTGAGAAAAGTAAAGAAAACAGGGCGGTTTTCTTAGCATAAGTTTTCATATTGAATTGTTTTAGGTTAACTCTCTTTAAGACTTTTTTAACGCTGAAAGGTTTAATAAAGTATACCATTCGTTTAAAAAGAATAGAATTAACGGTAAATGTTGCGCATTTTTCATACTTTTGCAGCCTGATAGATCAAAGAGATCATCGATACATAAAAATCATTTAAATAATATTGGCATGTATTTAACACCAGAAGTAAAGAAAGAGATTTTCAAAAAACACGGCAAAGGAGAGAGCGATACCGGCTCTGCTGAAGGGCAGATCGCATTGTTCACCCACCGTATCGATCACCTTACCAAACACCTTAAGCAGAACCACAAGGATTACAACACCGAGCGTTCATTGGTGAAACTGGTAGGTAAACGCAGGGCACTACTTGACTATTTGATGAAGAAGGACATCATGCGTTACCGTGCGATCGTAAAAGAACTAGGATTACGTAAGTAATATTTAAGGGACACTTTTGGGTGTCCCTTTTACTTTTCAGATATTTTCTGAACACATAGAAAAAGCTACCCTTAGGTTTTTCATTGGTCAACCACACACAACAACACAACTTGCGGTCGATCACCGGCCGCCGACCAAAGTAACCGTGCTACGAAGCTTTTGCGAAGTAGTACATTGAAAAACAATATACATGACACCTAAAGTTTTTAAAGAGGTGATAGACCTCGGTGATGGAAGAGAAATTTCCATCGAAACCGGAAAACTGGCAAAACAGGCCCATGGTTCTGTGGTGGTCCAGTCCGGAAAATGTATGCTGCTTTGTACCGTTGTTTCCAACTACAAACAGAGCGATGTCGATTTTCTACCATTAACAGTGGATTATCGCGAAAAATTTGCCGCTTCGGGACGCTATCCCGGCGGATTCTTCAAAAGAGAAGCACGTCCTAGCGACGGTGAGATCCTTACCATGCGTTTGGTAGACCGTGTTCTCCGACCATTATTCCCTAAAGATTATCACTCAGAGACACAGGTGATGATCCAGCTCATGTCTCACGACGAGCACGTGATGCCGGATGCTATGGCCGGATTGGCAGCTTCAGCTGCCATTCAACTATCGGATTTCCCATTCGAATGTGCTATTTCCGAAGTACGCGTTGGACGAGTTGATGGTGAGCTTGTCATCAACCCTACCCGCGAGCAACTGGAAGTCTCGGAACTCGATATGGTGATCGGTGCGTCTGCAGATTCAGTGATGATGGTTGAAGGAGAGATGAAGGAGATCTCGGAAGAAGAAATGGTAGAGGCGATCAAGTTTGCACACGAGGCCATCAAGGTTCAGATCGACGCACAAATGCGACTAGCAGAAGCCTTCGGAAGAAAGGAAGTACGCGAGTACGAAGGCGAGCGCGAGGATGAAGCACTTCAGCAAAAGATACAGGAAATGGCATACGATAAAGTATATGCCATTGCGAAGGCAGGTTCTTCAAAGCATGAAAGAGGCGAAGCTTTTTCAGCAATCAAAGATGAAATCCTCGAATCCTTTTCCGAAGAAGAACTGGAAGAAAACGGAGACCTTATCTCCAAGTATTATAGTAAAGCAGAGAAGAAAGCCATTCGCGACCTGACGCTTAACGAAGGAATGCGACTGGATGGAAGAAAAACAGACGAGGTACGGCCTATCTGGTGCGAAGTGGATTACCTTCCGTCAACACACGGTTCGGCTATCTTCACACGTGGAGAAACACAGGCACTGGCTACCGTTACCCTTGGAACTTCCAGGGAGGCGAACCAGATCGATATGCCATCCTATGAAGGAGAAGAAACATTCTACCTGCACTATAACTTCCCTCCTTTCTCAACCGGAGAGGCAAGACCGATCCGCGGAACGTCGAGAAGGGAGATCGGACACGGTAACCTTGCACAACGCGCACTTAAAGGAATGATCCCTGAAGATTGTCCTTATACAGTTCGTGTGGTGAGTGAAGTACTGGAATCAAACGGTTCCTCATCTATGGCTACCGTTTGTAGCGGAACTATGGCGATCATGGACGCGGGTGTTCAGATGAAAAAACCTGTTTCGGGAATAGCTATGGGTCTTATCTCCGATGAAGATTCCGGCAAGTATGCCGTACTTTCAGATATTCTCGGAGATGAGGATCACCTGGGTGATATGGATTTCAAAGTAACGGGTACCGCAGATGGGATCACTGCCTGCCAGATGGACATCAAGATCAAGGGACTTAGTTACGAGATCCTGATCCAGGCCCTAAAACAAGCAAGAGACGGAAGATTACATATCCTTCAGAAACTGGTAGACACTATTGCACAGCCGAACCCGGATGTGAAACCTCATGCTCCAAAGATGGTAACCACCATCATCCCGAACGAGTTTATTGGTGCTCTGATCGGACCCGGAGGAAAAGTGATACAAGAGCTTCAGAAAGAAACAAAAACCACTATCGTGATCAATGAAGACCCTGTTACCGAGGAAGGAATTGTTGAGATCCTCGGAACAGACCAGGCCGGAATTGATGCCGTACTGGCAAAGATCGACGCTATCACCTTCAAACCTGAAGTAGGAAGTGTTTATGAAGTGAAAGTGATCAAGATCCTCGAGTTTGGTGCTGTTGTTGAATATGTTGAGGCACCGGGGAACGAGGTTCTCCTTCACGTTTCTGAACTCGCCTGGGAACGCACCGAAAATGTTACCGATGTTGTAAATCTTGGTGATGTGATCGATGTGAAATACTTCGGAATTGATTCCAGAACGAGAAAGGAAAAAGTATCGAGGAAAGCGATCCTACCGAAACCGGAAGGCTACAAGGAGCGCCCGCCGAGACGTGACAATAATCGCGACAATAAGAATCGTGGTAGAGATAACCGAAACCGCGATAATCGAAAAAGAGACTAAGAGAAATCTAAGTTTCTGAAAAATTAACCACCCCTTGCCGGGTGGTTTTTTTATGCACATCATTCTAAAGTGGAAAAACCGAAAACGATTTCGGATCACTGGATATAACTCACGCCGAATTTTAAGAAGTTATTAACAATTCGATGAAATGCACATCACTTTATCGGATAATTTGTAGCTTCATGGGAACTTTTTTTATAAACCTAACTCTTAAACACAAACCATTTATGAGAAAACTCTTTGCCGTTATCGTAATGTCACTATGGGGAGTAGTGCTTTACGGGCAAAATGACTCTATGGAGCCGACACTGGTTAGCAGTGCGACTTACGTTAGAGAAATCCCATCACTGTCATCTATGGACAACATCATCGCCGCCGAAGGCTTTCAGCATGTTGCTCCACCGAAACGAAGAGGTAGCAATACCTTTGTGGCAGGAAAAGGCTTGCCGGCTGGACCAGATCCACTAGCACAACAACAACGCAACACACAGACAACCCAGGGAAGGGCACCGATCACATCGTTTATCGCTCACCAGGGTACCGTACTGAATGACCCTACAGGCGCCATTGGTCCGAATCACTATGTGTACGCGTTTAATTCGGGATTTGGTATCCTGGACCGAAGCGGTAACGTCCTTGTACCTGAAGCTTCACTTGGAACACTATTTCCCGGCGAGACCCTGGGCGACCCGGTTGTAGTTTACGATCGTTACGCCGACCGGTTTATCATCATGGAATTCAGTAATTCACCAAATGGATTCCTGATAGCTGTAGGCCAGGGCCCTGACCCGGTAAACGACGGCTGGTACACTTACCGATTCAACACGGGGACCTTCCCGGACTACGAAAAATTATCGGTGTGGACAGACGGTTATTACATTACAGCCAATAAAGACCAGGGTTCCATAACTTCCAGTGAGGTTGTGTATGCCGTGGAACGCGACGAGATGCTTACCGGTAATCCGAATGCACAACTTATCGGATTCCCGTTGCCCAGTGCTTCCAACAGTGGATTCTACAGTCCCGGAGGATTTAACGCAACAGGTCCTGCCCTGCCACCTCTAGGAACACCACATCCTATTGTTTACCTCCAGGACGACAGTTGGTCCGGGGTTTCAACGGATCATCTCAAAATCTGGAATATAAGTGTAAACTGGAATAACCCCGGAAGCTCTTCAATTTCATCGCCTCAGGTCATCAATACGAACTCATTCGACTCGGTTTTTGATGGAGGTAGCTTCCAGAACCTGGATGAACCCGGTAGCGGTCCGGATATAGACGCACTCCAGGCCACTATGATGTACCAAACAAACTATCGAAGGTTTACAACGCATAATTCAGCAGTTATGAATTTTGTGGTAGACGTAAGCGGAAATGACACAAAAGCCGGTATACGCTGGTTCGAATTACGCCAGTCGGCAGACGGCCAGCCATGGACCATCCACCAGGAAGGCACCTATTCCCAGGCTAATCATTCTGTGTTCTGCGGAAGTATTGGAATGGACAGCCAGGGAAATATCGGACTCGGGTATACAATTGTGAGCAGTTCGGTATATACATCCCTACGATATACCGGTCGACTTGCATCCGATCCGCTAGGTGTTATGACCGTTGCCGAACAGGTAATTGTAAACGGGAATGCACAGAATAACAGGTCGGATGGAAGATACGGTGACTATGCCCACCTTACGATCGACCCGCTCGACGACTTCACCTTCTGGCATATAGGGGAGTATATGCAGGGAAGCGCTTCTACGGTTCGAAAAAGCCATGTTGCGGCCTTCCAGATCGGAACCTTATCTAACGATACCGATCCGCCAACGGCTCCATCGAACTTAACAGCATCCAATATCACCGCTACGACGGTGGATCTCAACTGGACGGCTTCCACCGATAATATCGGGGTAACAGGCTACGATGTATACAGAGATGGATCGTTGGCCGGTACAGTTACAGGTACTTCTTACACAGCTACCGGGCTTTCCCCTTCCACGAGTTACAGTTTTTATGTGATCGCCAGGGATGCGGCCGGAAATCAATCCCCTCAGAGTAATACGGTGAATCCAACTACCGCCGCTGTAACTGCATGTTCAGGAGGTATTTCGTCCTTCCCATATGCTGAAAGCTTTGAAAGCTCATTCGGTGCGTGGACGCAAGACTCGTCCGATGATATCAACTGGACGCGTAATTCCGGAGGAACGCCTTCGAGCAATACAGGACCTTCAGCAGCAGCCGACGGAACCTGGTATGCTTATGTTGAAGCGAGTTCACCAAATTACCCGAATATCCAGGCGATCCTTAACTCACCTTGTTTCGACCTGAATGGCGCAAGCCAGGCTACCTTCTCCTTCCAATACCATATGTACGGAGCAGCCGATATGGGAACTTTCGATCTGGAAGCTTCCAATGACAACGGTTTGTCGTGGACATCGGTTTGGAGTCAGTCCGGAAACCAGGGGAACCAATGGAATTCTGTTGATGTGGACCTGTCCGCATATGCGGGAGATGGAGTTCAGTTGAGATTCAACAGGGTGACCGGTAGTACTTGGCAAGCAGACATTGCCATCGATGATCTGTCACTTTCTACAACGGTCAACGACACCCAGGCGCCAACGGCTCCGAGTAATTTAACTGCGTCGAATACAACCACCTCATCAACCGACCTTTCATGGACAGCATCCACAGATAATGTCGGGGTTACAGGATACAACGTATTCCAGGGTGGATCGCAGATAGGAACGACTGCAGGCACTACTTATAATGTGACAGGCTTATCACCGGACACTGCGTACAGTTTCTATGTGATCGCGTTCGATGCAGCCGGAAACCAGTCGCCGCAAAGTAATACGGTTAATATTACAACCGATCCTATCACCGGTGGTGGCGGATGTTCCGGAGGTATTACCTCCTATCCATACTCCGAGAGTTTTGAATCTTCATTTGGGGCATGGACTCAGGATACCGGTGATGATATCAACTGGACAAGAGATTCCGGCGGAACCCCTTCCAGTAACACCGGGCCTTCCTCAGGCGCCGATGGCAGCTGGTATGTTTACGTCGAGGCCAGTTCACCTAACTACCCGAATATTCAGGCCATCCTGAACTCACCTTGTTTCGACCTAAGTGGTGAAAGTCAGGCTTTATTCTCCTTCGAATACCATATGTACGGAGCCACGGATATGGGTACATTTGCCCTTGAAGCCTCTGATGATGATGGAAATTCGTGGGCAACGCTTTGGAGTCAGACAGGTAACCAGGGCAATCAATGGAACTCCGTGGACGTAGACCTGGCAGCCTATGTTGGAGGTAGCGTGCAGCTTCGATTCAACCGAATCACCGGAAGCACATGGCAGGCTGATATTGCCGTTGATGCGATAGGCCTCGACACTGCCGGGGTAGACACTCAGGCACCTTCAGCTCCGTCGAATCTTACGGCTTCAAACACCACGACAACAACTACCGACCTATCGTGGACGGCGTCTACGGACAACGTTGGAGTAACGGGATATGATGTGTACCAGAACGGATCACAGATCGGAACGACTTCCGGCACTTCTTATAACGTGTCAGGCCTATCACCGGACACTGCTTACAGTTTCTATGTGATCGCCTTCGACGCGGCAGGAAACCAGTCGGCGCAGAGTAATACTGCCAATGTGACCACTGACCCTGTTAGTGGTGGTGGAGGTTGTAGCGGTGGTATTTCGTCCTTCCCGTACAGTGAAAGTTTTGAGAGTGGCATCGGAGCCTGGACACAGGACACGGGTGACGATATCAACTGGACACGGGATTCCGGAGGAACACCTTCCAGCAATACGGGTCCCTCCGGTGGAGCCGATGGATCCTGGTATATGTATGTGGAAGCCAGTTCTCCGAACTATCCGAATATCCAGGCGATCCTCAATTCGCCCTGTTTCGACCTCAGCGGGGAAACCCAGGCGACCTTCTCTTTCCAGTACCATATGTATGGTGCTACGGATATGGGAAGCTTTGCGCTTGAGGCATCAGATGATGATGGGGCAACCTGGACCAGTATCTGGAGTCAGTCCGGAAACCAGGGCAACCAGTGGAATTCTGCGGATGTTGACCTGGCAGCCTATGTAGGCGGTAGTGTGCAGCTTCGTTTCAACAGGATCACCGGAAGTACTTGGCAGGCTGATATTGCCATTGACGATGTTGTGGTTTCAACCGGTGGCAGTTCGAACAATTGCGCGGCTGCCAACCTCACACTCACCATTACCTTGGATAATTATCCTGAAGAGACCGCGTGGACGCTTCAGACATCCGGTGGGGTTACCGTGGCCAGCAACAGCTATTCGACAGCCAATCCGGACGGATCCACCGTTGTGGAGAATATCAACGGACTATCTTCCGGGGACTACACCTTTACCATTACCGACTCATACGGAGATGGTATCTGTTGTTCCTACGGAAATGGATCCTATACTCTCGAAAGTGCTGTAGGCGTAATTGTGACCGGTGGCAACTTTGGTTCTTCGGAATCGACCAACTTCTGTGTGGACGATACCAAGGCACCCAGTAATGCACCAATTAATACAAGAGTGCTGGCAGGAACGGACGTGGCACAGTTCAAGGTATATCCGAACCCGGCCCAAACTCATCTGAATATTGAAACCCTGGGCCAGAAGGTAGACGATGTGAAGATATTCTCCATGTATGGAATACTTGTGAGGCATATCGAAGATCTGAAGGGTAACAGTATCGACGTGAGCGGACTGTCATCTGCAACCTATTTCATCAGGATAACTTCAGGTGACACAGAGATCACCAGGAAATTCCTCAAAGAATAGTAGTTAGGAACTATAATAAAGATCGCCTTCTTCGGAGGGCGATTTTTTTTACGCAACCTTTTGCACAATTCCATACTAGAGATAAAAGAAATTAGACAGACATGAAGATATTACGCTGTTTCCCGATACTCCTATTGAGTTGTTTTATCCTGAATTGTGAAAATGAACCCGTCGATCCAATGGCGGTTAACTATACCGTACTGGACGACGAGCTATTGGACCTGGTCTCCAGGGTCCCTCAAACCGAAGGTTCGGAGGCCATTGAATGTATTCATTTTAATTATCCCTTCGCGATATTCATATTTGATGAGAATATGAACTTACTACAACTGGTGGGTGTTCACCACGATGCTGAATTTGTCGAACTGCTCGAAGGGCTCAATGAAAACCATTCCATAAGCCTAAATTATCCTATCTCAGGAACACTGGGTAATGGAGAATTAATTGAGATCAATAACAACGAGGAACTAAAGCAGGCTATAAAAGCCTGTCTGAAAGAAGAGTTGCTTGGAAGATGCAATAATACATTGATCGATTGCTCCTGGCAGATAGTTGAAGTCAATGGAGGGGACCCCGTTTACCTGGAGCAGTGGTTTGGGATAGATTATCTTGGGTTGGTCAGATTGCATGTAGAGGACAAAGTTTACTTCGGAAATTGGGTGACCCTGTTCATTGGGGACCAGCTATACCTGAACATTGACCTGAATGACCAGGAAGACGTAGAATTATTCTGGGATGGAAACTGGGAGGTACATCTTATAAATGATGAGACGATTTCCATTAGTAAGGAGGGTGTTGAGGTACATATTGTGAAGGACTGTACTATTTCCTGTGAAACCGGTGTTTACCAACAATGTGAGCTGGACAGTTCACCGGGTATGGCGGTATTCAACCTGAATGATTTCACAACATGCCTGGGCGCCCCGGCAGATCATAATTTGACAGATTCGGTGGTCTACTCCTTTCACGAATCGTTAGAGGAGGCGGAAGAAGGCGTGAATGCGTTGGAAGCCACAGAATACTATAATACTGAAAACCCACAATTCATCTACAGCAGAGCGATCTACGCCAACACAGGTGATCTGCTGGAAATTTCAGAATTAACAATTGAAGCCGTACCTTGTAACTAAGGGCAAGAGCAGAAATAATCGTATTTGAGCACAGAAGAATTAATACATGGTTGTTTACAGAAAGACCGGAGGGTACAGAAAGCCCTGTTCCTGAAATACAAGAACATCCTTTACCATATATCCCTGAAATACTGTCGTAATGAGCAGCAGGCTCAGGACAATGTACACGATGCTTTCATCACGATCTTCGAGACCATAGATTCGTACAAAGGTCATGGGTCCTTCGAAGGCTGGATGAAGCGAATAACGATCTTTAAGGCCATTGATAAGTTCAAGGATTCGATAAAGTTCAATTCAGAAGTAACAGAAACTGTCAATAGCGACACCACTTTGAATACGGAGGTGCAATTGCCGATCGAAGAGATCTTTCGCCTGATACACGAACTACCGGACCAATACCGGATCGTTTTCAGTTTGTATGAACTGGATGATCATAGCCACAAAGAAATCGCCGAAATCCTCGGAATTTCGGAAGGCACCTCAAAATCTAACCTACACAGGGCTAAAACCCTTTTAAAAGAACGGATCCTTGCATTTAACGCAAGTGCCCACAACACCATGAAATAATGGAAGATAAAAAAGACATTGGAAAACACTTCAGGGATCGAATTGACGAGTCTGAAGCAGACGCACCCGAAATTCTTTGGGAGCGCATCGATGACACTTTGGAACGGAAGAAAAAGCAAAAAAAACGGTTTTTCTGGCTCATCTTAACCACTATTGGCCTTGTTGTTACAGGAGTTGTTTACTTCGGAATACAGCATGGTGATTCGGAAATTATGACAAGCGAGACGGACGAGCCTGATTCCGAAGAAAGAGTTACAGAAAATCGTGAAACAACAGCCGAAATTGAAACAGCTTCAACGACAACAATAGCTGAGAAAGAAGCGGAAGAACCGGAAGAGGAAGGTGAAATTGTCGAAAAAGGAACAAAAACCAAACAAAAAACAGTATTGGATTCATTTACCGAATCGGAAACGACTTATTACTACTATCGCAGCAGTGATGAGGAGAAGATCATAACTACAGACCGGTCCAGGGTTGACAGTGTGATCAAGGAATACAAAAATCGAGTTGAAGAATCGGATACGATCCTAGAACCCATTCCTATGAAAAAGAAGGACAGTTAGCCAACCTGTGACAAACCCCCGAATCGGGGGTTTTGTTGTATATTTTGGTGATAAAAGCAATTGTTCGGGAGAGTCATAAAACCCGACAAATACGGGGTGAGATTTGATATCCGATCAAAAATAATGTAAATTTAGCGACCTGTTAACCCGCCAAAAGATACTTTTTACCGAAAAACAATCAACCTTTTGTAACAAAAAGCATCTTCTGTACGTATAACTACCAAAGCGAATTTAATTTAAGAAAGGCAAACCTTAATGAGACAACTTAAAATTACGAAGCAGGTCACTAACAGAGAAACTGCTTCTTTAGACAAGTATCTTCAGGAAATTGGCAAAGTTGACTTAATCACCGCAGACGAAGAAGTAGAGTTGGCACAACGCATAAAAGCGGGTGATCAGCGTGCGCTGGAGAAGTTGACCAAGGCGAATTTGCGTTTCGTGGTTTCGGTAGCAAAACAATACCAGAATCAGGGGCTTACCCTTCCCGATCTAATCAACGAAGGGAACCTTGGGCTGATAAAAGCAGCACAACGTTTTGACGAAACCAGGGGATTCAAATTTATTTCCTACGCTGTTTGGTGGATACGTCAGTCCATTCTGCAGGCACTAGCCGAGCAATCCAGGATTGTTCGCCTTCCTCTTAACAAGATCGGTAGCATCAATAAGATCAATAAAACTTTTGCATTCCTTGAGCAAGCGCACGAACGTCCGCCATCTGCCGAGGAGATCGCAAAAGAACTTGATATGACCATTAACGACGTGAAGGAATCTATGAAGAATAGCGGCCGTCACGTATCAATGGATGCTCCTCTTGTAGAAGGTGAGGATTCTAACCTCTACGATGTATTGCGTAGTGGTGAATCTCCTAATCCGGACAGGTCACTGTTGCACGAATCCCTTAGAACGGAGATCGAACGTGCACTGGAGACGCTCACTCCACGTGAGGCAGATGTGATTCGCCTATACTTCGGTCTTGGGGATCAACATCCAATGACCCTGGAAGAAATTGGCGAGACTTTCGATCTCACCCGAGAGCGTGTACGACAAATTAAAGAAAAAGCGATCCGCAGATTGAAACATACTTCAAGAAGCAAGATCCTTAAAACATACCTGGGTTAACCCTGCGACAAGCTTAGGGACCACACCCGGTAAACGCAACAACAGTTTATAAAATAACTGTTCGTTTTTTGATTGATGAATGACCCCCGGCTGATTACCGGGGGTTTTTGTATCTTTAAGAGTAACTATTCATCCCTATGTTCACCATTTGCTACGTAAGTAGTGCTAAACCCGGTATTACCCCGGATGAGCTCGAAGAACTCTTTGCCATCACAGAGAAAAACAATTCCGCGTCCAATATTACCGGCCTTCTACTCTACCAAAGTGGCAAATTCCTCCAGGTCCTGGAAGGTGATGAAGAACTTCTGAAAAATTTATTCTCAATCATAGAGCAGGATTCACGACACAACAATATCTTTGTAATCCTAAAGCAAAAATGTGAACACCGGATTTTCGAGAACTACATTTCCAGGTTTAGTATAGTGAATTCAAAAGAAGAATTGAAAACCGTGGAAATATACCTGAACCAGATCGAAGATACCCCTAACTTAAGGTACATCAAAGGTCTTCTCGAACCATTTTTATTGTAAACCTATGAGCACGATTATCGCCCCCTCCATCCTGGCAGCAGATTTTGCCAACCTACAAAAGGACTGTGAAATGGTTAATAGCAGTGAGGCAGACTGGTTCCACCTCGATGTTATGGACGGAGTTTTTGTCCCGAATATTTCCTTCGGAATGCCGGTTATAAAGGCAATCGCAAAACACGCGAACAAAACCCTGGACACCCACCTGATGATCGTAGATCCGGACCGATACATAAAGACCTTTGCCGACCTCGGTGTAGATGTGCTTACTGTGCATTACGAAGCCTGTACCCACCTGCACCGTACCCTGCAGGCGATCAAGGCTGAAGGAATGCAGGCAGGCGTTGCTATTAATCCACATACCAATGTTTCCCTTCTTCAGGATACCCTGGCCGATATAGACCTGGTTTGTGTTATGAGTGTTAATCCTGGTTTTGGTGGACAGAGTTTTATCGAAAACACCTATTCCAAAGTTAAAACCCTGAAACAAATGATCCGGGAACAGGGAACAGCTACCAGGATAGAAATTGATGGCGGCGTGACCAACAAGAATGCTGCTCAACTCGTAGAAGCCGGAGCCGATGTACTGGTTGCCGGTAGCTATGTCTTCCGATCGGACAACCCGATAGAGACCATTGCCGGCTTGAAGTCCATAACCTCATAAATTGGTTCATTTTATAGTCTGAATTTATAATTCAAGACTACTATTAGTTGCTGCGCTGCTAACTTAGCAGTTATATTTGAATATGCAGCAACCACCATCCTTCGATACCTGGACCTCCCTGTTCCTTTTTGCCGTTGGAATGGGCTTGTTCCTTTTCGTATTGCTGATCACAGGAAAGAACAGGAAGAACTACCCTGTTGCCTTCCTGGTGCTGGCTTTTTCCCTAATCCTCTTTCAGTATGTACTCTACTGGACTCGATATGAGATCGTGTTCCCATACCTCGTACTCATCCCACAGCTGTGTTACTATACCACTGGACCATTGCTGCTGCTGTACTTCCTGAACCTGTACAAGAACAATATAAAATTCAACTACGTCCTTCATTTTATACCCGCCGCCCTGATGATCATCCCAAACCTGTTTATATGGTTGCGCTACCTTGGATGGACGGAGGCCGAAATTCCCCTGCTATGGTTCGCGAGAAATCCCTGGTTCATTGCCGGTCATATGTCCCTTTACACCCTGCTGGTTCTTCGCCTGATATACACAAACAAGGGAAAGACCACACAATATCTGAGACTGAGACATCGTTGGGCTACAACATTGATCAGTCTGTACGCCTTGTTCATACTGGCGTATCTATCCTATTTCGTTTTGGTACGCTTTCCGTTTTTTAACAGCTCTTGGGACTATATGATCTCGCTCACTATGAGTTTCTCTATCTATGCCATCGGTTTTTTCATTTTCAAGCAACCCCAGGTATTCGATGGGGAGTTCTATCGTCAACTGTTCATTCCCCTTCAGAATAAAAAAGAAAGTTTCGAACAATCATTGCTGAATGAATTGTATCAAAATCTCACCAAATACATGGAAACCCGAAAACCCTATATCGAGAATGAACTTCGCCTGGTACACCTGGCGGATCAGCTCGGGTTTTCCACCCACCTGCTTTCCAAAGTGATCAACGATAAGGCCGGAAAGAATTTTAACCAATACATAAACGATTACCGACTCGAAGAGGCCGAAGAACTACTTAAGGAGGCGTCCGATCGCTCGATACAAAATATATATTTCGACGTTGGGTTCAACAATAAGGCCACATTCTACAGTGCTTTCAAGCGGAAGTATGGCTGTACCCCAACGCAGTTCAAAAATGCCGTACTTAAGTCTTGATACTTAAATCAAGAGTACAGATTTATAATTTCAAACCCTCTTTTCACCGTTTTTAGGGAATTTCGGAATGTAATCCTTAAAACTCTTAAACTATGAAAAGAATTAAACTACTAATACTCATTATCACATTAGTGGCTACTGCCGGGCTGCAGGCTCAGAACCTGGCTGTTTATGTGAGTGACGCCGCTAATTTCAATTCAGGTCCTTTTCAGATTGCGAAATTTGATCAAAATGGTAATTACGAAGGCGCGCTTATTGACGTTTCCGACGGAATTGTCTGGCCACAGGATATCGTTTTTGTAAATGGAGAGGAAGCTGTATTGATCTCTAATCTAAGTGCATCCGGAATTATTTCCAAACATCAATGGAATACCGGTAACCTGATCGAAAATTTTGCTGAAGGTATCGCAGGTCCTACACGCATGAAAATTGGCCCTGATGGCTTGCTTTACGTACTTCAGTGGAGCAATACGAACAATAAGGTCCTGAGGTACGAATTGAACGGGACTTTCGTAGACGAATTTTCTGAAGTCGGGGTAGTACAGAGCATCGGGATCGACTGGGACAGCAACGGTGATTTCTATGTCTCGTCCTATAACCAATCCACCATCCGAAAATTCAACGGAACCACAGGGGCAGACATGGGACTATTCATCGATTCGGGACTACAGGGCCCTACAAACATATTCTTCGAACCCGGGGGAGATCTCATCGTTTTCAACTACAACAGTGGCATTATCAAACGTTTCGATTCTGGAGGAAACTTTGTGGAAGATCTGATAACCGGGGTGAATGGATGCGAGGGTTTCGATTTCTTCCCGAATGGCGACATATTGATAGGAGTTGGGTCGGATGGTTCGGTGAGAAGATACGACAGCAACTACAACTTCATCGAGAATTTCGTGGACCCGGGAGTTCTGATCACGCCAAATGCCATTAATATCAGGGAAGACATCCCTTTAGCCGTGGGGGAGAACGCCCTTGAGCTTATTACGGTGACTCCCACGATCGGCACAGTTTTCACTCTAACCGATCAGGCGATCAACAACTTTGACACCTTTGTGATCCACAATACCCAGGGGCAGCTTGTAGGCACCATAGATCCTGGTGTTCAGCGTAGCTGGAACGCCTCACATCTCGCTGAGGGAATTTATCTTTTAACATCAATCGGAAACGGACGACGGCACACCCAGAAACTAGTGGTGATGGCTAAGTAGACTGCTGTTGGAAGTACGTCTGGGCCCGGCTTTTGAGTTAATCGAGAGTCGGGCTTTTTGTATCTTTGCAACAAAATCGATCAAGTGGAACACGAACTGGACGTACTGATAATTGGTGGTGGACCAATTGGAATAGCCTGTGCCCTTGAATGCAAGAAGCAAGGACTGAATTACCTTGTACTCGAAAAGGGTGCCCTGACGAATTCATTGTACAACTACCCTCTGAACATGACCTTTTTTTCTACTTCGGAAAAACTTGAGATCGACGACATCCCTTTCATCAGTAATAATGCGAAACCAAACCGCGACGAAGCTTTGGAATACTATCGCAGGGTGGCAACTTCGAATGAACTTAACATCAAACTTTATGAGAAAGTAGTAGGTGTTGAAAAACAGAACGGTCAATTCGAGGTGAGTTCGAGCAAAAGCACCTACAGCGCAACGCACATCATTGTTTGCACGGGGTTCTATGATATTCCCAAACTGCTTGATGTGCCGGGTGAGTCCTTGCCGAAAGTAACCCATTACTTCAAAGAAGCACACCCGTATGTAATGCGGAGGACGATCATAGTTGGTGCCAGCAATTCGGCGGTGGATGCCGCCCTGGAGATCTGGAGGAAAGGAGGCGAAGTGACCATGGTTGTTCGCGGGCCATCCATTGGTGATCGTGTGAAGTACTGGGTCAAACCGGATATTGAAAACCGTATCGCCGAAGGCAGCATAAAGGCCATCTTCAATTCAGAAATAAAAGAGGTAAGAGAAAATGAAGTAGTTGTCAACACTCCGGAGGGCGAACTTACTCTTGAAAATGACTTCGTGGTGGCCCTTACCGGGTATCGGCCTAATTTTGAATTTCTGAAATCACTGGGAGTGACACTTTCCGATGATGGTAACTATTTTCCAAGTTACGACCCGGAGACCATGGAATCCAATGTTCCCGGGCTTTACCTGGCCGGTGTGATCTGCGGAGGGATGGAAACTCACAAATGGTTCATAGAGAATAGCCGTATACATGCGAAGATCATACTTGATCATATAATGGCCTCGATCAATAGCCCGCATAGCGGAAATTGAGCATATTCTGGGTGTATTTGTAGAGGGTCGGGAAATGTGTCCGGAACTCTTCCGGTGATTCTATGAAGTATTCCGCCAGCACCGCCATGAACTCGTATTGGTTTGTAAAGGCGTATTCCCTGAAATAACGTGTTTCATCGAGCTTGTGTTTCACTTCCTCATTAGTAAGTCTCCTCAGGATGTTCTGAAATTGCCTTACGAAGCGAGACGAATCTATATCGCTCCGCTGCTTGGCTTCAAGTTGCATGGCGTGCATGAATTCGTGGATGCCGAGATTAAGGTTGTCGTTGGTTATCTTATAACCGTCCTCAAAATCCTTCCAACTGAGAACTAATGCCTTTTCTCTCGGATTGAACTCCCCTTTGTGGTAGGAATCGTTGATGGTACTGTAGAATTCGCCCGGGTACACGAGTATAAAATCGATAAGACTGTACTCGTAGTTCTTCCGGCCGAAACTCAGCATACAACCAACCGAAGCGATAAGCACCTTAATGCGGTCTGTGATCTCTAGGCCTTCTCGTCCTATAAAACGCTTCTCATCGATAAAGGTAGCCACCCTGTGCCTGAATTGCCGTTTGTATTTATCGGATAATTTCTGGTAGAACAAAAACTCGTTGGCCAGGATCTTAACCTGGTCCGGTTTCAGTTTTTTGTAGACGAAATAATGCCTGAACAGGGGTTTATCGTATTTTCCTGCATACCAATTCTCGAAAGCCCTGAAGATCGCGAAAAGCAGAATGACCAATACCACCCCATAAGCATAGGGGGCCAACCAGGTTGCATTCTCATCGGCTTGTAACAGTAACATCATAAAGAATTGGGATAGGAAAGATACCGATAAATCCGATATCCCATTGTTAATTCATTGAATAAAAACGAATTAAAAGGTTGCTTTATTATTTTTTCGAACCTTCTCCCTTGAAATTTTGAGAACTATTCTTAAATAGTATGTTGAAGGTGGTCAGCGAACCATAACAGCGCGTTATATATTGCTGAAGATCGATCTTATCCTGGTCGTCCAGTTGATTGTTCGAATTGATCTTCTGCTCCATTACCCTCAGGCGGTCTCTCAACATAACGATCTTGTGAAAAAATGTTTCTATCGGAATCTCTTTGTCGGCCAGGCTCACATCCTTCGGTTTCAGGATCAAGGTACCTCCGCGAAACTTATCCGCAATAGGTACGATCTCGCTGGCATCGCTCCATTTTTTCAAAATCTCCCGAAGACTCTTTTCAACCTCGTAAAAACTCACAGAATCAACCTCATCCTCCGCCGCTTCAATGATATCGAACTCCTCATCGACATCAATGGTTTCAAGGCCTTTGTCGATAAACGTAACCCAGTACATCCTGGCGGTTACATTGGTTATTACTCCTTTTCCGTGCTCCGGGTGGTCGATACGTGATCCAATTCCCAATATTCTGTTCATGCTTTTAGATTTTTCCTACGGTGAAAATACACAAATTTCACGCAAGTGAAAGCCACGGAATGTAGATTTCCGAAATGACAATTATCATATTATTTGAAATTGCCTCGTCTTAGTTTTGTGCTCTTCGGAACCTCATAAAAGCACGGCCTAAATGCAGTCGGATCTTATATCAAAATACAACGTCCCAGGGCCTCGATATACGAGTTACCCCACCGTGCCATACTGGGACGTAAATTCTTTTTCCGAAAGTAGGTGGAAGGATTCCTTTAAGACGAGCTATGCCGAAAGCAAAAAGGAAGGAATTAGCATATACATACATCTTCCCTTCTGTGAAAGCATGTGTACCTTTTGTGGTTGCACCAAGCGTATAACTAGAAATCACGAGGTTGAATCCCCTTATATTAGAGCATTACTGAAAGAATGGAAGCTTTATCTCGAACTGTTGGGTGAGCGACCAAAAATCACCGAACTACATATGGGTGGAGGCACTCCAACTTTCTTTTCACCGAGCAACCTGAAGTCACTACTGCAGGGGATTTTTGGAGAATCAGGAAGTAAAGGATCTGCTGAACTCAGTTTCGAAGGCCATCCGAACAATACTACTGAAGAACACCTCAGGGTCCTGGCCGAGCTTGGATTCAGCAGGGTGAGTTTCGGGGTACAGGACTACAATGAGCGTGTACAGCGGGCTATCCGAAGGATACAGCCTTTTGAGAACGTTGAGCGTGTCACCAGGCTTGCCAGGGAACAAGGATACACCTCAGTAGGGCATGATATCATCTTCGGACTGCCATTCCAGACCACAACCGATGTTATAGCGACCATCGAGAAAACCCGAAAACTCATGCCGGATCGCATAGCGTTTTACAGCTATGCTCATGTGCCGTGGATTAAAGGTAACGGGCAACGCGGATACAACGAGTCCAACCTCCCTTCCGCAGAAGAAAAAAGAGAACAATACGAAACTGGTAAGAAACTACTGGAGGAATCCGGTTACGTCGAGATCGGGATGGATCATTTCGCACTACCGGGAGAATCACTTCACCAGGCTATGAAAACCGGTGAAATGCACAGGAATTTTATGGGATACACCGCCTCCAAAACACAGTTGATGATAGGACTGGGTGTTTCGGCAATCAGCGACAGCTGGTACGGATTTGCCCAGAACATAAAGGAAGTGGAAGCCTACCAGGAGCTGTTGGAAAATAATAAATTCCCTTTGCTGAAGGGGCATATTCTCAGCAACGAAGATCTTGTAGTTCGATCACATATTTTAAACCTGATGTGCCATTTTGAGACCTCATGGCGTTCTGCCGAAATGAAGTTCAGTGAACTTCCGGATGTACTTATCCGACTCAAAGAAATGGAAACTGACGGGGTGATCAAAATTGAGAGTGACCGCATTTGGGTCACCGAGAAAGGTAAGCCGTTCGTAAGGAATGTTTGTATGAGTTTTGATTTGCGTTTACAACGCAAAAAACCCGAAACCCAACTCTTTTCTATGACGGTTTAAGTTGGTTTATTAGTTAGAAGCGTAAAACGGGAAGTGGTCTGCGGATTGCTCCCGTTTTATGCTTATTCTTGGTTTTCATTCTCGTTACCGTTCTTACTGCCCTTACTCATCCATGAAATGGTCACTCCTATAAGGATGACAACCACCAGGGCGAAGACTCCAATCATTATCACGCCATTACCCCAGTCAACTAAAGGAATATTAAGTATATGCATACTCTTTCTGTTTATGAATTATACTGAATTGTTTTTTCTGAATTTATAACCGAATGACATTCCATTTCGGCATTCACCTTCTCACCCATGGGTTTTGGTGAAATATAAGGAATCCCCAATCCGAGTCCTCTTAAGATGAACAATACACCGACGATCACCACGAAAACAGGAATCACTTTTCGAACTCGCTGACGCAGTTTTCCCGTTAGAAAATTCCCAAAATACACCGCCGTGGTCATAAGTGGGATGGTTCCCAGGCCAAACAGGACCATATACAAACTGCTTTGGAAAAGGTCGCCTGCTGCGATCGCCCCGAAAACAGCCATATATACCAATCCGCAGGGTAAAAACCCGTTAAGGAATCCTATGGTAAGGAAGGTATCCGGGGACTTTCGTTTTAAGGCCAGTCCCAGTTTACTCTTTAGTTTTGAAATTAAGCGATAGATAGGTGCGGAGATTCGGAATTTCCTTATAGATAAGGCAGCCATGAGAACAGCCAGGATCATAAGAATCCCGGTTAGAACCGAGATCTTCTGTTGTAATCCGA
>JAUIIU010000112.1 GCA_030431695.1 Bacteroidia bacterium
ATAGTAGCAACTAAAAATAATAATAGATTAAGAATTTTTTTGATCATAAAATCACTCCTTTGATTAAATTCTTTTAAATATTGTGTATATATTCTTAGAAATAAGTAAAGTGAAATTTTAATAAAAAGAAAATGTTTGTTTGAAATCACTATAAATCAAAATGTTACTACCGAAAGCCTATTAGAAACAATTGGCATGCAAGCTCAACAGGATTTTCAAGAAATTAGAGTATTGGAAATGAACTTTATTAGTTATATATAAAAACTAGGCATAACATTGTGTGTAGTGCATACCCTTCGGGATTCTGCGCATAGCCAAACCATCCATCTCCCAAACATTTCTTAAAATTCCCCCCACCCCGTAACATATTCCTATCATTGCAGTCTAATGGAACATTAGATTCAATCAAATTACGTAATTATGAGACTTAAAACGCTGGCGCTGGCCGCCATGACCCTGCTGTACGCAGGTACGAACTTCGCCGGAAGTAGCCCCACAACTTCCGCAAACGATCCTAGCATCGTGATCACAATAGACCTTTCCGCAACCAACAACGACCGCGTTCCCGTGACCGTAAATCCCGGGCGCTTCCAAAAGGACAACGTTACCTACCGCCTGCCCAAAGTGGTGCAGGGCACCTACTCGGTGTCGGATTTCGGGAAGTATATCGAAGACTTCAAAGCCATAGACTACTCCGGGAATGAGCTGGAATTCAGCAAGACCGATACCAACACCTGGGTGATCCCCAACGGCACCGAGCTGGACTATATCACCTACTACGTGAACGACACCTTCGACGTGGAAGCTACCGGCGGTATTGGGGGTGACACACCATTTTCGCCCGCCGGGACCAATATCGAGGAGGACAACTACGTGCTTAACCTGCACGGGTTCATCGGCTACTTCGATTCGCTCAAGAACAGCTCCTACTCCCTGGATGTGACCGGCCCGGCCGATTTCGTACGAACTTCGGCCCTGCAAACCGTGTCCGAAAAGGAGAACAAGGAGTTCGGTACCGTAACCACCAGCTACTTCGCGCCGCGGTATTTCGACATTACAGACAACCCCATGATGTACGGGAAGCTATCCGTGGAGGAATTCGACCTCAGCGGGATCAATGTCGTGCTTAGCGTGTATTCGCCAAACGGGATGCACTCTGCCGAAAGCTTGAAAGAGACCATGTACACCATGATGCAGGCACAGAAAAGTTACCTGGGCGACCTGGACAGCACCCCTCGCTACGATATCTACCTCTACCTGTCGGAAGGCAAGGAAGATTCGCCAAAAGGTTTCGGAGCCCTGGAACACCATAAATCCACGGTGGTAGTGATGCCAGAGGGCATTCCCGCCGAAGGACTTGCCAAGAACATGATCGATATCGTGTCCCACGAGTTCTTCCATATCGTTAGTCCGCTGTCCATCCACTCAGAGGACGTGCACTATTTCGATTACCACGAACCTACCTTCTCCAAGCACCTGTGGCTGTACGAAGGCGTTACCGAGTACTTCGCCACTCATTTCCAGGTGTACGAAGGCCTGGTTTCGGCAGAAGAATTCTACGGAACCATAATGAGCAAGATCCAGGTCTCCCGCCAGATGAACGACAGTATGAGTTTCACAGAGATGAGCGAGAACGTACTGGCACAGCCCTATGCGAACCAGTATTACAACGTTTACCAAAAGGGAGCGCTAATCGGGATGTGTATTGATATCCTGATGCGAGAAGAGAGCAACGGACAGCGAAGCATCCTCACGCTCATGAAGGAACTTTCGAACAAATACGGGAAGAACCAGCCGTTCGAGGACGATAAGCTCTTCGACGAGATCACGGCACTCACCTACCCTTCCATTCGTGAATTCCTGGACACTCACGTAGCCGGGACCACTCCTATCGATTACAACGAGTTCTTCGGAAAGGTGGGTCTTGAGTTCGTATCGGGTCAGATCGAGACCAACTTCATACAGAACAACGGCGCACTGATCCTTGACGGAGACGGTGATCGCGGGGTGATCTATTTCACGGACCAGGTGAGCGCAAACAGCTTCTGGGCCGATAATGGCGCACAGCCGGGTGATGTGATCAAGGAGATCAACGGTACCCCGGTAACCCTGGAGAACGCCAATGATATCTTCTCGAAGGTTTATATGTGGACACCCGGACTCGAGGTTAGCGTAAAGCTCGACCGGGACGGTGAGGAAGTACTTATCGAGACCACCACTACGCAGTCGTACACAGAAGGTACGCAGATCAAGGAAAAAGCAGATGCCAGTGAAGCGCAGATAGCTTTGCGCAAGGCGTGGCTGAAGGGATAAGATAGAGGTCACTTCGGCTCCCTGCTCGTTCCGTTCAGGCGGGCGCTCAGTGACCTTAAAAGAATTAAAAAACCTCGCAAAAGCGAGGTTTTTTAATTCTAAATGTCGTCTCACGATTCACGTCTCACGCCTCACTAAAATCAGTTCCTGGAAGGATAGATCCCCTGTAAACAGATTATATAATTCAGCCCCATGGATCCTTGTTTCACATTCCTGGATTTTTTGGCTTCGTCGGACGATGGGTTCACCTGGTTGTTGATAAATGGTCCGAATTCCTGGCCCAGGCGTACTTCTGTCATTCCTTCCCCGTTACGTGGTCCTACAGGCACTCGCCCTCTCAGGTCGGGTAAGGCAAAGGAGGTTCGGCCATCACCGCCGTAAGTGGTTCCAAGGATAGAGAATAAAGCAGTATTACTGGAAATAGAAAGCAGCTGTCCGTCACAAAATGCCCATCCACGTGGAGCAAAGTTCCCGGCAAAGAGTTTTACTTCGCCAATAAAACCTTCCTGGGCAAAGCTACCGAGGGAGATTAAAGCGACGAATAAGGTGATAAAAAGTGTTTTTCTCATGATCAATTGAATTGGATTAGTAGTGTTAAAGCTACAAAAATGAATTCAGTTTGTATTGATCTGTATTTTATTCCGAAGTAAACATTTCATTCTGAAATCATTTTCCGAATGCATTGGAATCATCAAAGACATTATTATCTTAGTGTCGACACTTCGCGCTATGTCTTACTTCTGAAAAAGTTGGAAAAAGTGCGGACTATCAACTAAACCGTCGAATCAACCATGGCAAATTTTATAAAGGGAAGTATCATGATGGCCTGCCTTGAAGAGATCCTCGAGGACGCCAAGGGCGAGATCATAATCATTTCGCCAGAGATCAGGTTACAGGATTGGATCAAGGAGGTATTGAGCAATAAGAGCGATGAACCACGGGTGAAGATCACCCTGGTGTTCGGGAATTCCGAAGAGGAGATCGGTTCCAGCATCAGTAAGGAGGATTTTAAGTTCCTGGCCTACTTTCCCAATATCGAGATCCGTCACGAACCCAGGCTGCAATCCCGCTACTATGCCAACGAAACCAAGGCGCTGCTCAGTTCCATGGACCTGCACGACTTCCAGTTAACCAACAATATCGAGTTCGGGATACTGGTGAGCCAGTCGCTCATTGGCGGGATCACGGGGCATACGGTCGATTCGGAAGCGTGGAATTATTTTCAGAATGTGATCGAGAACAGCAACCTTCTCTACCTGCGCGTGCCCGAATTCGAGGATAAGATGATGGGGCTCACCCGAAAATACATCAGTTCCGAAACCGAACTGGACAACCTGAGCAAGCTGCTCCGGGTACGTCTCACCAAACGGCAGGATGCGGACAATGAGCAATGATCCGTGAACTAAATTTTAATTCGGAAATAAAATCCAGGTCATTTAATCAATGTATATAAAAAAGCCCTGCAGTTGCAGGGCTTTTTCATTTCTATGTCATTCAGAAGGAGCAAATCGACTGATGAATCTCTAGATACTTATTCTAAGATGCTTCGACTTCGCTCAGCATAAGCGATTCACCTCGTTTTGCGGACTCAGAGTATTCGCCATCAGGCGGATGTGTCGAAGAGTGCAAAACGATTTCTCTGCTTATTTA
>JAUIIU010000113.1 GCA_030431695.1 Bacteroidia bacterium
CTGGTACCAGTATTCCGCACCAAGTGCCCAGGTAGTCTCTTTTAATTCTTCACCGAAACCGTCTGGAGCATCCCCGAAGGATTTGAAGATACCGGAGAAGAAACTGATAGACTCGTATTCCTCGTCATCTTCGGCATCGATATCACCGTCGCCGTCAAAATCCTGTGGAGTCGGAACCAAGAGTTTGTTGATCTCGGCATTCACCCCGATCTTGTTATAAGCATCCAGTATAAAATCGAATCCACCACCAATTGCAAGATTAGTAGGAAGGTTATTTTCCTGACCTACCTCGTCGTATTTGATCTTCGGACCAATATTCGAAATATTGAAACCGGCTCTCCAGCGACCGTCAAAGCTGTCGTATGCGATCTCTTCAGATTGATAATAACCCGCGATATCCACGGCAAATGAGCTCGCTGCCGAAGCGTCTTCTACAGATGCCTGTATCTTCAGGTCGGAGCGAAGGTATCTACCGGCTACAGCCATAGAGAATCGCTCGCTCAATCGAAGCGCATAGGACACGTCGAAAGTAAATTCATTCGGACTCTGAATCAAAGGATCCTGATCGATAGTCTCTCTCAGTTCAATATCTCCCAAACTGAAGTATCTGAGGCTGGCGCCGATTGCGCTTCGTTCGTTGATCCTGTTGTAATATGTAAGGTTTCCGAGGAAAATATCATTCACCAACTGGCTCAGATAAGGAGTATAAGTAACTCCAACTCCCTGCTTGGAAATCGCAAAGGCGTATTTTGCCGGATTCCACTGCTGCGAGAAGGCATCAGCAGAAGTGGCAACACCGATATCACCCATACCTGCGGCTCTTGCATCAGCAGCGATCAAAATAAAGGGAACCGCTGTAGTGATCACACGCTGGTTCGCCGTGGAATTGTCCTGAGCAACAGCCTTAAAGACAAATAGACAAATGAAAATCGGAATAAAAAATTTCTTCATGAGGTTCAAATTTTGGACAAATATAGTTTAATTTTTAAAGGATAACCAGTTTTTCAAACTTTTCAACTTTCTGATTAGTTAACGTAGATTTAACAGTTAACTTGTATACATAAACACCTTTTCCGATTTTATCTCCAAAATCGTCAAGGCCGTTCCAAACGATCTCCCTGGAGAGGAATCCGTCCGTATTTACTATCTGGTTTTTGGTCCATACCACCTTCCCGGTTACGGTGAACACCTGCACCTGAACCTCAAGAGGTTCGAATGGCCGATTGTGGTTGAACCAGAATTCGGTATAGTTGACAAAAGGGTTCGGGTAATTCAATACCCGGGTGATCTCCAGTTCGTCGTTTCCGGCCACTACGAACTGTATATCCATGGTGGATGAATTATTATACGTGTCCCAGGCTTTCAAGGTAAGTGTATGAGGGCCTTTTTCAAGATCCCTTAATTTATAGGTAGCCTTTCCACGTGTAAAGTCGTCCAGCTCGGCCTGGTAGTATTCGTTCAAAACAAATGGATTGGCTTCGTCCCCGTCGAGAATTGCAGTAATATCATGGCCGATTCCGCTGGCGGTATTGATACCATTCTCATCTTCCAGTTTGGCGATTAGTATAGGTGCGTTGTTGGTTATCCCACCTGACGTAAAGCTCTCGTCATTCATAAACAAACTTATGAGCGGCCCCTGGTTATCGTCAGGTGCATTTTCATCGAGTCCGCCCACCCGGAGCCTCAGGTCGAAGCCTGTCTGGTCTTCCAGTTCCAGGTTACGTTGCGCATAGAGACTAACCCGACCGGTATCGACCGGTATCTGGATATCACGTGGCACAACGAATTCGAACTCGAAGGTACCGTTGGAAACCGTTGCCTGTCCATTGAACAGGATCTCTCCCAGCGTAATGAAGTTCAAGATGATAAGGTTGTTGTTATTATCCCGCGTTCCGTCGTTCCCCAGTGTCTGCCGTTCAACATTCTTGTCGAAAACCTTTCCTTCAAGGACACCATTATAATTAGTAAGCCGGTTACCGGCCTCATCTATCACTTCTCCTCCCAGTCGGACCCTGCTAAGCGCCTGCAGTGTATCCGTCGATTGTTCAATCGGAACTCCATTCAGCGTGGTCAGTCGAACACTTGGTTTTGGAAAGGCTAGTTTCATAGACGGATCACCTACATAGAACACGACGTACTTGTCGGACCGCTGAATACTATTCCTCGCCAGCCTGAGTGCTTCGGCCGGCGGGTTTATATTGTTGGTTCCGAATCCGAATAGTTCCGGTGCGAGCTCCTGATTATAAAGTACACCAGTTCCAATCCCAATAGACCGTGTAGTCGTGATCAGTGATATAGCGCCTCCGGTCGAATTCCAATACGTAAGTTCCCCAGCCGTGATTCGCAGAGGGTTATCGAATTTTGTGAATTCACAGGTTACGGTAACAATACAAGGGTATTTTCCTTTATTCTGAAGGCTGACAGCCTGGTCCTTAGTAAAAATGAATTCCTTGGAAAGGCCATCCTCTCCTCCGTGCCCGAAATAGTTCAGAACAAGGGCTCCAACTTCAATCGCATTGTCCACAGCATCATTGACCTCCGGATAGCGGTTACCACCGGCAGATGTCTGCTGCTCGTAAGAATCCATATGGATCTTTTTCACATTGATAAAAGGCTTATTAGCCGAAATATCGTCACCCAACTCGTCCAGATCGAACTGAAGTGTCGAATCCCCCAGGTCATCGGCGTCATCGGAAACGAGAACAAAATTGTTTCTCCAGTTTCCGTAGGACTCCTTCGAACCGTATTCAATGATCTTATCCACCAGGGAATTCGCCAGACTTACATTGTCGGCCAGGATGCGTCCGGTTGCTATATCCGACATATCATCCAGTGCCATTGTCCCTTCGGTTCCATCCATCATAACGTAATACTCGTCCGACATGTAGCTCCCGAAGGTACTCACTTCGGATAATCTGTCGTATTTATGGTAAACAGGCACGATATTGGTATTTTCTGAAAGTCGGTCCTTATAATCTACAGACGCATCCCCAAACAAACAAAGGTATTTTATACGCTTTTCAGGAGATGAGGCATTGTCGTAAATATATTTTACAAGGTTCCGTATAGCGGTTATATCCTGTTGCCCCGAACTAAACTCCTGGTAGATCTTATCGGTTGTCAGCACTTTTACATTCAATCCATCCCGCTCCTGCCTATGCCTGGCCAATCGCAACGCTGGTTGAACGAGGAAAGGTGAAGTGACGATCAGAAAATCCACATCCTGAAACTCCCCGGATTCATTCCTGAAGATCGAACCCTTGATATCCTGGTTAAACACTACCGACTGATCTGTCTGCACAGGAAGATAAAAATCGTTTGGGTTTATCGCCACATACTCGCGTAAAACACCCATAGTTGCTTTGAAGGAAACCGACGATGCTCCTCCTTCGTTGGTTTTTCTGGTGATATTCCTTTTATTAGTCACATCCCAAATCTCGCTAAATTGACCTGCATTGGTAAGCTGGTATTCCCCAATTCCAAAAAGTGTGGCGGCCTCGTTGAATCTAAAGCCTAGTTGTTCTCCATTACCCGCCAGTCTTCGTACTGCCCCTATACGTAAATAATCGATATAGCCAATGCTGGAAGGATTCCCGGCATTGTTATAGGCCAGGTCAACAGAAACAGTTTCACCTCCAGCGGGGATCGTAGTATTCACATAACGAAGATCCAGCAACTTGGGATCGTCTATCTGCGCAAATAAAACCGGATCCAGGCTCGTGCCATTCACTGAAATTGCCATGGAGGTAGGGATTTCACTAGCTGCAGCAACCGCAAAATCGATCTCCATCTCGGAGCCGGACACTATATTGGGAAAACTGAATTCGTAGGACTGTTCATTTTCAATATCAAACCTATTACCAAACCATTTTCTCCCCACCAAAGCTGGTGAAAACTCATCCACTTCGTGAAATTGGTAATCATTAAAGGTAGAAATAGT